>NZ_JBHTLK010000095.1:20684-24939 GCF_042678885.1 Saccharothrix hoggarensis | reverse complement strand
GGCGGACGCGGGCCGGGGCGCGCGCCGCCGGGCGCGGTGGTGCCGACCGGCGCGCTGCTCGTCGTGCCGCCGACCTTGGTGGTGGTCGTGGACGCGCCCGTGGTGGACGTGGCCGAGGTGCCGGGCGTCGAAGTGGACGTGCCGGAGGCGCCCGTGGTCGTCGACGTGGCCGTGGTGCCGGAGACGCCGGTGGTGGTGGTCGTGGTGGACGTCGCGGACGTGCCGGACAGGTCCGTCGTGGTCGTGGTGGCCCCGGTGGACGACGTGGTCGTCGGGTAGGTCGGCTTCGTGGTCGTCGTGGTGTGGCACGGCGGTTCGCCGCGGTGCTTGCACACGTCACCCCGGCCCTGGTCGCCCCGGCCGCCCGGAACACCGGGGACGTCGGGCAGGTCGGGCAGGCCCGGCACGTCCACCGCGCCGGGGACACCGGGCGGCGGCACCGGCCACGGCGCGGCCAGCGCCACCCCCGGCGGCACCACCAACGCGAACGCCAGGCACACCGCAGCGGTCATACGACGACTCATCAGGACCTCCCGTACCGGACTCGATTGCTCCGAATGGCCTATCGAACCGTGGCAGCTGCCCGTTACCAAACGGGTACCGTCCGTGTATGACTTTCGGGGTACGCCGATCAGGTGACGTCGAGGAGCTGCCGGCGGTGGGTGGCAGCTACCGCGTCCGGCTGGCCGGCGGCGACACGGGCGGCCGACTCGCGGTGGTGGAGCTGACCCTCGACCCCGGGGCCCTCGGCGCGGCCCCGCACGTGCACCACAGCCACGAAGAGGACTTCGTGGTGCTCGACGGGGCGATCACGTTCGACACCGCGAGCGGTCCCGAGGTGATCGACGCGGGCGGCGCGCTCGCCGTGCCCCGCGGTACCCCGCACGGGTTCCGCAACGCCACCGGGCAGCCCGCCAAGTGCCTCATGATTTTCACCCCGGCGGGTTACGAGGACTTCTTCCGCGAGGTGTCCCGCATGGTCGCCGCCGGGCGCCGGGCGACCGCGGCCGAGCTCGACGCGCTCCGGGCCGACTTCGACACCTCCGCGTGGTCACCCACTCGTTAGAGGGACAGACGACGTATTCGAGCCGAATCGCCGGTCAGATTGGGGGAGGACCGACGGAAGGCGAGGCATGCCGACTCTCACGATCACCGCCAACTACCGGCGCCACGGGGACGACTGGGCGATCACCGTGCGCGCCGACGACAAGGAGCTCGACGCGACGGCGCCGGGCCTGATCGCCGCCCGGCTGGCGGCCGACCAGCTGGTGGACGAGCTGGCGGTGGGGCGCGACCGGGCCGTGGTGCACCTGCTGGACGGTGACGCGTTCGCGTTCTCGGTGGCGTACCTGCACACCCGCGCGGGGCTCGCGCCGCCCGCCGGGAAACCCGCTGCTAACGCCGGCCACTCCACGGCGAATACCAAGACAGGGGTCGCGGTGGGCGCGACCGCGGGTGCCGTGCCGGCGGCGCAGGCCGGCACAGCCGAAGCGAGCACCACTCACGACCAGGTGATCAAAGCCTGAGGCCGAACGCCGCGGCCTAGGATGTCCGGCCAAAGGCGACAGGAGCACACAGATGGCCACACCGGTGTACAGCGGGGCGGCACGGTCCCCTCAGCGGGGCAGACCGAGGGACGCCAGCCGGGACGACGCGCTGCGCCAGGCGGCGCTGGAGGTGATGGCCGAGGTCGGTTACCGGGCGCTCACCATGGACGCCGTCGCCGCGCGCGCCCGGGCCGGCAAGGCCACCATCTACCGGCGGTGGGAGTCGAAGCTCGACCTCGTGATCGACACGTGCACGCAGCTCGCGCAGCAGAACCTGGCCGAGCCGGACACCGGTTCCCTGGCCGGCGACCTGCGCGAGTTCCTGAGCGCCTTCGCCGCGTTCCTGTCCGGGCCGATCGGCAAGGCGGCGCAGGCGCTGGTCGGCGAGCTGCCGCACGAGCCGGAACTGGCCTCGGCGTTCCGCGGCACGTTCCTGACCGCGCAGCGCGACGTGCTGCGGCGCATCCTGGACCGGGCCTCGGAACGCGGCGAGCTGCGCGAGGACGCGCCGCGCGGCATGGCCGTCGAGATCGCGGGCGCGGCCCTGATCTACCGGTTGATGCTCACCGGCGACCCGCTGGACCTGCCGTTCGTGGACCGCGTGGTGGACCAGGTGCTACTGCCCCTCGTCGCCAAGGGGCAGTAGCCGCCGAACCGGGTCACGAGGACCGGATCGCCGAGCAGGTCACCTGAACAGCTTGCGCAGCAAGGCGAACCCGACGAGCACGGCCACCGCGATCAGCGAGTACCGGATCTTGGGTTCGTCGAGCTTCGCGCGCACGCTCTCCTTGCCGGACTCGACGAAGCGCTGGGGGTTCGCCCTGGTCCCCAGCTCGTCCAGGGTCACGGCCAGCGCGTTGCGAGCCTGCTCGATCTCGCGCTGGATGGTGTCGGGATCGCGGGCCACATCTCCTCCTAGCTGCGGTCTGGCCACAACCGTAGTTGAGACGGCGGATCACCGTTGACCTGACCGGGCGGTCAATGGTTTCATAACGCTGTTTCAATTCCTGTGGAGGAGCGTCATGGCCGCCATCCCGTTGTCCCTCGCCTCCCGCCGCCTGGCGGGCATCCTGTTGCTGAGCCTCGTCGGCGTCGAGTTCGGTGGTCGCTTCATGACCACCGTGGTTCAGGGCGAGATCGAACTGACCGAGTTCCAGCAGTCGTTCTTCCGCGCCGGTCACGCCCACGCCGGCGTCCTCCTGATCCTCAGCCTCGTGTGCCTGCTGTACGCCGACGCGGCGAACGTGCGCGGCACGCTCGGCTGGGTGGCGCGGCTCGGCGTGCCGATCGCCGCGATCTTCATGCCGTCCGGCTTCTTCCTGTCCGCGCTGGGTGAGGGCGCGACCAAGGCCAACGGCCTGATCGTGCTGCTGTACATCGGCGGGTTGAGCCTGGCCGCGGGCGTGGTGTCCCTCGGCATCAGCCTGCTGAAGCCTGCGGATAAGCTGGTGACGACGGGCTCGTAGCCCAATTGGCAGAGGCACACGGTTTAGGTCCGTGCCAGTGAGAGTTCGAGTCTCTCCGAGCCCACGTCGCCCGGTGGCCCTCGGCGCTGTCGCCGAGGGCGCCTCCCAAGCCGTGTCGCGCCAGGCCGTGTCATCGCAGGCCGTGTCGCCCTGGGCCGTGCAGCGTCGGGCCGTGCAGCGTCGGGCCGTGCGGCCCTAAGCGGTGTAGCGCAGCACTTCCAGCATCGACCGCGGGTCGACCGACGCGGGGTCCGGCTCGACGCAGTCCTCCAGCGCGGCCCGGATCGCGGCGGTGTCCAGGCCCGTGTCGATCAGCACGAGCTCGGTGCGGCGCGGGCCGGACGCGGGCCACGCCGAGCGCTCGAACCGCAGGAACGCGCCCACGGTGTGCAGGCCGAACCGCTGCCGGTGCCCCGGCACGTCGAACCGCACGAACCCCTTGATCCGGTAGAGGCCCTTGGGTCGTTCGTCGAGGAACGCCATGAGCCGCAGCGGGTTCAGGGCGTCGGCGACGAACTCCACGCTCTCGTAGCGCACGTGGTCGTGCTCGTGGCCGTCGTCTTCCAGCAGGTCCTCGAACGACAGCTGCCCGAACTCCGCGCGCGGCCGGGGGTCGAACAGCAACGACGGGTCGACGCGCCCGAACGACGCGGGCACCACTGGCACGCCCGGCTTGAGCCGGTCGACCTCCGCCGCCAACGCCGACGCGTCGCCGACGCGGTCCACCTTGTTCAGCACCACCAGGTCCGCGACGCGCAGGTGCTTGGCCAGGTCGTCGGGGAACTCGGCCGCGTCGACCAGCAGCACGAGCCCGCCGTAGGCCAGCCGCGGGTTCTCGCTCGCCAGCACCATCCGCGCCATCGCCTGCGGCTCGGCCAGCCCGCTCGCCTCGATCACGATCACGTCCACGACCGGGGCGAGCTTGGCGAGCATGGCGTCCAGCTCGCTCACGTCGATCGCGCAGCACAGGCACCCGTTGCTCAGCGACACCGTGGAGTCGACCTGCCCGGCCACGCTCATCGCGTCGATGCCGATCGCGCCGAAGTCGTTGACCACCACGCCCACGCGGGTGCCGCGGCTGCCGCCGAGCAGGTGGTTGAGCAGCGTCGTCTTGCCGGAGCCGAGGAAACCCGCCACCACGATCACCGGGATCCGCTTCACGCCGACCGATCTTACGCAGCCGTTCCCACGCAGCCGGCCCCAAGCACCCGGGCCCACGCGGCTGATCGCGCGCGGTCGGGT
>NZ_JBHTLK010000095.1:0-20585 GCF_042678885.1 Saccharothrix hoggarensis | reverse complement strand
TCAGCGCGGTCGGGTCAGCGCGGTCGGGTCAGCGCGGTCGGGTCAGCGCGGTCGGGTCAGCGCGGTCGGATCAGCGCGGTCGGGTCAGCGCGGTCGGGTCAGCGCGGCTGATCACGTGCAGGCGATCACGCGCAACCTGGTCAGCGCGTCATCAGGGCGATGAACTCCTCCATTGCCGCGTCGACGCCGGCGACGTCGTCGGTGGCGACGAGGTCGAGCAGCAGGCCCCGTGCGACGGCCAGGCCGAGGCGGGCGCGGGCGGCGGCGACGTCAGGTGGGTGCCCGCGCGCCCGTTCGACGGCGGCCACCGGCTCGATCCAGTCGGAGACGATGCCGTCCAGCAGGGCCGTCGTGCCGGGACGTCCCTGCGCGGCCTGCCCGTACAGCTCGAAGAACAGGCGTTCGTGCGCCCGCAGCGCCGGGTCGGTCAGCACGCGCCAGAACGCCCGCGCGGCCTCCGCCGGGTCGTCCACCGGCAGGGACGCCAGCAGCGCCCGCTGCTTCGCCTCGACCGCCCGCACGACCGCGACGAGCAGGCCCTCCATCGAGCCGAAGTGGTACAGGAGCATCCGGTGGCTCGTGCCGACGGCGTCCGCCAGCCGGCGCAGGCTCAGGTCGCCCAGACCGTGCTCCCCGAGGTGCGCGACGACGGCCGCGAGCAGCCGGTCCCGGGGCGACCCTTGTTCCACCATGTACCGGATGGTACATGTACCACATGGTACAGAGAGTGGACGTGCGCGTCCGCAGCGACGCCCCACCGGACCGCGTCTACCGCCTGGCCGCGGACAGCTCGACGTGGACGCGGTGGTCGCCGGTGGTGCGGCACGAACAGGAACGCGCGGGTGACGCGAGTGGGGTCGGCGAGATCCGGGTATTCCACAACAAAGGCCGCAAGGCCCTCACGAGGGAGGAGGTCGTCGAGCTGACGCCGAACCGGCGGGTGGGCTACGTCCTCCTGTCGGGTCTCGCCATTCGCGACTACCAGGCTTTCATCGACCTCGCGCCGGACGGCGACGGGACCGCCATCCGCTGGCACTCGTCGTTCACGCCGAAGGTGCCCGGCACGGGGTGGCTCTACCGCCTGGTGCTCCAAGCCGTGATCACGCGGTACGCCAAGGGGTTGGCCGCGTACGCGGTGCAGCGGACCGGACACTGAGGTTCGGCACGGGGTTCTCGACCGGGGGTCCGCACGGGGGCGCACTGGGGTTTTCCACACCCCGGTGTGCGGTCGGCTTCATGGTGGCGGACGCGGCGCGTTCGTAACTTCAGGATCATGGATGTCGTCAAGTGGGTCACCGACCTGATGGAAGCTCTCGGCGCGCCCGGCGCCGGGATCGCGATCGCGCTGGAGAACCTGTTCCCGCCTCTGCCCAGCGAGCTGTTCCTGCCGCTGGCCGGGTTCACCGCGAGCCAGGGCCGGATGAGCCTCGTCGCCGCGATCCTGTGGACCACGACGGGGTCGGTCGTCGGCGCGACCGTGCTCTACTACGTCGGCGCGCTGATGGGCCGTGACCGGATCAGGGCGATCGCGCAGCGGATGCCGCTGGTCAAGGTGTCCGATGTGGACCGTTCCGAGGAGTGGTTCGCCCGGCACGGCAAGGCGACCGTGTTCTTCGGCCGCATGGTGCCGATCTTCCGCAGCCTGATCTCGATCCCGGCGGGCGTGGAGCGCATGCCGTTGCCCGGGTTCCTGCTGCTCACGGCCGCGGGCAGCCTGATCTGGAACTCCGCGCTGATCCTCGCCGGGTACGTGCTCGGCGAGAACTACCACCTGGTGGAGCAGTACCTGGGGATCGTGTCGAAGGTCGTGCTGGGGATCGTCGTGCTCGCCCTCGGCTGGTTCGTGGTCTCCCGGGTCGGCAGGAAGAAGTCCGACCGGGACGAGGACTCCCGCGCCCGCCGCTAGCCCGTCGAGCGCTCAGGAACGCAGGTAGCGCAGGATCGCCAGCACACGCCGGCTGTAGCCGTCCACATCGGACAGCCGGAGCTTGTCGAAGATCGAGTTGATGTGCTTCTCCACCGCGCTGCGCGACACGTGCAGCCGGGCCGCGACGGCGTTGTTCGTGCGGCCCTCGGCCATCAACGCCAGCACCTGGCGCTCCCGCTCGGTCAGCACGTCCAGCGGGTGGCTGGTGCGGGCCAGGAGCCGCCGCACCACCTCGGGGTCGAACGCGACGTCGCCCTCGCCGACCCGGCGCAGCGCGTCGAGGAACTCCTCGACCTCGACCACGCGGTCCTTCAGCAGGTAGCCGACGCCGTCGGCGTGCTCGGTGAGCAGGTCGACGGCGTAGCGCTGCTCCACGTACTGCGACAGCACCAGCACACCGACCTCGGGGAACCGCCGGCGGATCTCCAACGCGGCCTTCAAGCCCTCGTCGGAGTTCGTCGGCGGCATCCGCACGTCCGTCACCACGACGTCCGGCCGGTGCGCGGCCACCGCGGAGAGCAGCGCCTCCGCGTCGCCCACGGCCGCGAGCACGTCGTGCCCCTCCTCGACCAGCAGCCGCACGAGCCCTTCCCGCAGCAACGTCGAGTCCTCGGCCAGGATCACCCGCACGGGACCTCCGCGGTGATCACCGTGGGACCGCCGGGCGGGCTGGCCACGTCGAACGCGCCGTCCAGCGCGAGCACCCGCCGGGACAGGCCGGCCAGCCCGCCGCCCGCGGGGTCCGCTCCCCCGACGCCGTCGTCGGCGACCCGCACGCGCACCGCGCCGTCGTCCTCGGTGATGTCCACGCGGATCATGGTCGCACCCGAGTGCTTGGCCGCGTTGGTCACCGCCTCGCACACCACGAAGTACACGGCGGTCTCCACCTGCGGCTCGGTGCGCAGCGGCGGGCAGGCGATGCGCACCGGGATGGCGGACCGGTCGGCCACCGCCTCCAGCGCGTCGGCCAGGCCCAGCGAGTCCAGCGCCGCCGGGTACACCCGCCAGGCGACCTCGCGCAGGTCCTCCAACACGTGCCGGGACTCCTCGTGCGCCTGGGCGAGCAGCGCGTCCGCGTGGTCGGGGTTGCGGCGGGCGCGGCCGAGCAGCATGCCCAGCGCGACGAGCCGCTGCTGCACGCCGTCGTGCAGGTCGCGCTCGATGCGGCGGCGCTCGGCGTCCACGGCGGCCACGATGCCCGCCCGGCTCGCGGCGAGCTCGTCGATGCGCAGGCGCAGCCGCTCGGCCTCGCTCGGGCCCAGCCGGCGGCGGGCGACCTTCCCCTCCAGCGCGACCACGCCGATGATGCCCTGCACCTCGATGTAGAGCAGCACGACGCCGACCAGCGCGGTCCACGCGAAGTTCGTCCAGTCGTCGGACCAGTCGAGGCCCGTGCCGGGTCCGCCGGTGACGAGCCGGTGCAGCACCACGAGGCCCATCGCCAGCCCGTAGAACAGCCAGGCCAGCACGAACCCGCCGAACAGCCCGACCGGCGCGCGGACCGCCAGGTACCGCACGGCCTGCGCCCGCGTCGGCTCCGCGCTGTCCACCCCGAGGAACGCCCGCAGCCGCCGCCGTTCGAGCCCGGCGACCGCGACGGCGGCCCGGCGGGCGAACACCACGACGAGCAAATCCAGCAACGCCGACGCGCAGCCGAGCACCAGCCCGACGACCACGCGCAACCCCCTGTGCACCCGGTCGAGGCTAGCCGAACCCGTTTGTGCTATTGGCTTGCGCGCCCCTGTTTGCCAAGGATCAGTGCGTGGGCAGAATCGCGGTCGTTGGCGCAGGTCAAGCGGGTGTGGTGTTGTCGGCGGCGCTGTTGCGCGCCGGTTGGCGGGTGTCGCTCTACTCCGACCGGACGCCGGAGGACCACTTGGGCGACCGGGGCAGGCCCACCGCCTGCCTCTTCGGCGACCAGGTCGAATACGAGGCCGAGCTGGGGCTGGACTTCTGGCCCGAGGCGTCCCGGATGCGCCGCATCCACCTCGACCTGTTCACAGACGACGGCGCGGTGGCGTTCTCGGTCGACGCGCCCCTGCGCAAGCCCGCGCTGGCCGTCGACCAGCGGTTGAAGTTCTCCTCCGGCCTGCGGGAAGTCGAAGCCCGCGGCGCCGAGGTGGTGATCGGCACGGTGGGCCTCGACGACCTCGACCGGCTGGCCGCGTCGCACGACCTGGTGGTCGTCACGGCGGGGCACAAGTCGCTGCGGGGCCTGTTCGAGCGGGACGACGCGCGGTCGGTGCACACCGCGCCGCAGCGCAAGCTGTTCATGATCAACGTGCACGGGTACGACCTGGCGGCCCGGCCCGAGCACCGGGAAGGCGTGTTCTCGTTCCTGCCGGGCACGATCGAGGTGTTCTGGATTCCCTTCCACGACAAGGACGCCGGCGAGTCGCGCAGCATCGTGGTCGAGGTCGCGCCGGGCGGCAAGGCGGACCGGTTCGGCGACGTGACCTCGGCCGACGAGGGCCTGGACGTGCTCAAGGGCATCGTGGACGAGCTGCTGCCGCACGAGTCGGCGTTCCTGCGGCCCGCGCGCCCGACCAGCCCCGTGACGTGGATCAAGGGCGAGATCACGCCGGTGGTGCGCAAACCGGTCGGCGTGCTGCCGTCCGGCCGGCACGTCCTCGGCCTCGGCGACGCCGTCGTGCTGAACGACCCGCTGGCCGGGCAGGGCGCGAACAACGCCACCCGGATGGCCCGGTTCTTCGCCGACGAGCTGACCCGGCACGGCGGGCCGTTCACCGCGTCGTGGCTGACCGAGCGGTTCGACCGGTGGTGGGAGCGCGGGCACTACGCCAGCGACTTCTCCAACGGCTTGCTCGCGCCGCTGACCGACGCGCAGAAGGAGGTCATGCTGGCCGCGTCACGCCGAGAGGACATCGCCGAGCAGCTGTGGGAGGGGTTCAACGACCCGTCCTCGCTGTTCCCGTGGTTCTTCGAGGAGACGGCCACGCGGGAGTTCCTGGCGCGGCGCGACGTCGGCCGGCTCGACGTGCTGCGGTACAAGCTCGGCGTCGGCGCCGGGCTGCTCTCGCAGAAGCTGTTCAGGCGGCCTGTCGGCGGGACAGCGACGACCTGATCTCCCTCGCCGCCGCACGGCCCGCCCGCGTCGCGCCGACCGTGCTGGCGGACGGGCCGTAGCCGACGAGGTGGACGCGCGGGTCGGCAACGACCCTGGTGCCGTCGAGCCGGATGCCGCCGCCGGGCGCGCGCAGGCGCAGCGGTGCGAGGTGGTCGAGGGCGGCGCGGAAGCCCGTCGCCCAGAGGATCGCGTCGACGCGCTCGTGCCGGCCGTCGGGCCACACCACGCCGTCCTCGGTGATCCGCTCGAACACCGGCCTGCGGTCGAGCACGCCGGTCCGCAGGGCCGCGCGGACGGGCGGGGTGAGGCTCAGGCCGGTCACGCTGACCACGCTGCGGGGCGGCAGGCCCTCGCGGACGCGTTCCTCCACCTTCGCGACCGCGGCCCGGCCCACCTCCGGCGTGAACGGCTCGTCGGAGAACTCCGGCTCGCGGCGCGTCGCCCACGTCGTGGTGGCGTGCTCCGCGATCTCCAGCAGCTGCTGGACGGCCGACGTGCCGCCGCCGACCACGACGACGTGCTGCCCGGCGAACTCCTCCGGACCGCGGTACTGCGACGAGTGCAACTGGCGGCCGCCGAACAGCTCCTGACCCGGGTAGCGGGGCCAGAACGGCCGCGTCCACGTGCCGGTGGCGTTGACCAGGGCGTGCGCCTCCCAGGCGCCCCGGTCGGTCTCGACGCGCAGCAGGCCGCCGACGTCCCGGACGGCGCGCACGCGCACCGGGCGTTCCACCGCGATGCCGTTGCGGCGCTCGAAGTCGGCGAAGTAGGCGGGCAGCACCTCGTTCGCGGGCGCGGTCGGGTCCGGCTCGGCGAACGGCATGCCCGGCAGGTCGTGGATGCCGTGGACGGTGGCCATCCGCAAGGTCGGCCAGCGGTGCCGCCACGCGCCGCCCGGACCGTCGCCGGCGTCCAGCACGACGTGGTCGAGGTTCGCCCGGCTGAGGAAGTAGGCCGCGGACAAGCCCGCCTGACCTGCCCCGATGACCACCACGTCCATACCGCGATCAACGCGCGCGCCACCTCCGGCCTTCCCGCCCTGATCGTCGGGACCGTCACACCAGGAAGGCATCGGCGCCCGTCCGCGTTGCTACCGGCATGAGCCGACTCCGCGACGTCCCGCTGTCCGTCCTCGACCTCGCCCAGGTCACCTCGGTGACGGACTCCCGCACGGCCCTCGCCCGCTCGCGCGAGCTGGCCCAGCACGTGGAACGGCTCGGCTTCACCCGGTTCTGGCTGGCCGAGCACCACAACATGCCCGGCATCGCCAGCTCCTCCCCCGCGATCCTGATCGGCCACATCGCCGACGCCACCACCACGCTCCGGGTCGGCTCCGGCGGCGTGATGCTGCCCAACCACCCGCCGCTCGTGGTGGCGGAGCAGTTCGGCACGCTGGCCGCGCTGCACCCCGACCGCATCGACCTCGGCATCGGGCGGGCGCCCGGCACCGACCAGCGCACCGCGCGGGCGTTGCGCCGCGCCACCGGCCCGCTGTCGGTGGACGACTTCCCGCAGCAGCTCACCGAGCTGATCGGCTACTTCAACGGCACCGAGGAGCTGAACGCGATGCCGGCCGAGGGCAACCGGCCGGACGTGTTCCTGCTCGGGTCGAGCGGCTACAGCGCCCAGGTCGCCGGCCTGCTCGGGCTGCCGTTCGCGTTCGCGCACCACTTCAGCGGGGACAACACGCTGGCCGCGCTCGCCCTGTACCGCGAGCGGTTCCAGCCCTCCGAACGCCTCCGGGAGCCGTACGCGCTGGTCTGCGCGTCGGTGATCGTGGCGGACACCGACGAGCGGGCCCGCTGGATCGCCGGTCCCGGCGGCCTCGCGTACGTGCGGCTGCGCGGCGGCCGCAACGACCCGCTGGTCACCGCCGAGGAGGCCGCCGCCTACCCGTACACCGAGATGGAGCGGCTGATCTTCGAGGACCGGCTCGCGTCGGAGGTCATCGGCTCGCCGGAGACCGTCGGGGCCCGCCTGGAGCGGCTGCTGGAGGACACGCGGGCCGACGAGCTGATGGTGACGTCGATGGTGGCCGACCAGGCCGACCGGCTCCGGTCTTACGACTTCCTGGCCGAACTCGCGGGCCGCACCACCCTCATGGATTCGTCCGAACGGGTGAAGACTGACGCTGAGGTGTAGCGGTTCGGGAGCGGAGCGCGATGATCAGTACGAGCGCGCACGCCCCCCGACGCGCTCTCCAACTTCCGGGCGGTTCACCCGTCCGAGGCACGATCCCGCCGACGTCCCGCGTGGAGGTCGGCGGGTGAACCGCCGCCCGGCGTGACCCCGCCTGGTGACGTCGCCGGGTGTGGCGCGGCCCACCCGGGCGGCTACGCGTCATCACGGGTTGGCCACAGGCAGGCACCAGGTGCGAATCAAGCCCCTGTATCGGTCACCGAGCACCCCCCGACACCGTCATGGTGGTGGCTAGTCGCAGTCAAGCCCACCGCCGGGGCGGGAAGGGGAGGTTCGTGAAGTTCGCCAGACTGGCCGTCGGCGTGTGCCTCGGCCTGGCAATGGCGGGATGTGCGGACCCCTCCGACATTTCCACGCCCACGGCCCCGTCCGCGGTGGCCGAGCGAGGCGCCGACGCGCCGTCCGCGTCGACGTCCACCGCGTTCGGCACGCAGCGGGTGTGGTCCAACGGCATGGCCGTCACCGTCTCGCCGCCCACGTCGCTCAAGCCGAGCGACACGTCGTTCCCGCAGGCGCCGCGCACCGCGGTGTTCACGCTGACCATCGTGAACGGCGCCACCACGCCCTACCGCACCAGCCAGCTCGCCGTGCGGGCCCTGGTCGACGGCCGGCCCGTCGCCGAGGTCCGCGACTCCGTCCAGGGCCTCAACGGGATCACGGCCGCGGTGACCGAGGTCGCGCCGGGTGGCGAGACCGTGCTCACGATGGCGTTCGCCGTGCCCGCCGACCCGGTGATGCTCCGGCTCGTGGTCGAGCCGAACGGTGCCAACCAGGAGCCGAGCGCGACGTTCGAGGGTGTCGCCTGACCCCGCACCCCGCTGTGGGTAGCGTCTGGGGCCATGACCGAGCAGAAGCGCCTGTCGCCGGGCGACCAGGCCCCGGCGTTCACGCTGCCCGACAGCGAGGGCAAGCCCGTCTCGCTTTCCGACTACCTCGGCCGCTCCGTGGTCGTCTACTTCTACCCGGCGGCGGGCACGCCGGGCTGCACCAAGCAGGCGTGCGACTTCCGCGACAGCATCGGCGACCTCGCGTCGTCGGGCTACGAGGTCGTCGGCATCTCGCCGGACAAGCCGGAGAAGCTGGCCAAGTTCGCCGCGGCGGAGGGCATCAACTTCCCCCTGCTGTCCGACGTGGACCGCAAGGTGCTCGCCGAGTGGGGCGCGTTCGGGGAGAAGCAGAACTACGGCAAGACCGTCATGGGCGTGATCCGCTCGACGTTGCTGGTCGACCCCGAGGGCAAGGTCGCCAAGGCGATGTACAACGTCCGCGCCACGGGTCACGTGGCCAAGCTGCTGCGCGAACTGCCCGCCTGACCAGGCGGTCCGTCCTCCCCGAGCCGTCGGGCCCGGGGAGGACGCCGTCGCTACCGCTGGGCCAGCTCGCGCAGGTGCGGCAGGAGGAGGCGCAGGGCGCGGCCCCGGTGGGAGAGCTTGTCCTTCTCCTCCGGTGACAGCTCGGCGGACGTGACCTCGTGGCCCTCGGGCCGGAAGATCGGGTCGTAGCCGAAGCCGTTCTCGCCCTTCGGCTCGCGGGTGATCGTGCCCCGCCACTCGCCGCGCACGACGGTCTCCACGCCCGGCCCGGCCACGAACGCCGCCGTGCACACGAACGCCGCGCCACGCCGCTCGTCCGGCACGTCGCGCAGCTGGCCGAGCACGAGCTCGGTGTTGGCCAGGTCGTTGCCGTGGACGCCCGACCAGCGGGCCGACAGCACGCCGGGCATGCCGTTGAGGGCGTCGATCGCGATGCCCGAGTCGTCCGCCACGGACGGCAGCCCGGTCGCGTTGAACGCGTCGCGCGCCTTGGCCAGGGCGTTGCCCTCGAACGTCGGATCGGTCTCCGGGGCCTCCGGGAACGGCGGCACGTCGTCCAGCCCGAGCACCTCGACGCCGGCCACGCCCTCGGCCAGCAGGATGCGGCGCAGCTCGCCGAGCTTCTTCTTGTTCCGGGACGCGAGGAGCAGCTTCACTTCTTCTTCCCCCTCGGCTCCGGCAGCACGCCGGGGTACGGCAGGGCCAGCGCCTCGGCCTGCACGCGGTTCAGCTCGGCGCACCCGGCGAGGGCCAGGTCGAGCATCTTGTCCAACGTCGACCGGGCGAACGTGGCGCCCTCGCCCGTCCCCTGCACCTCGATCAACGTGCCGGCGTCGGTCGCCACCACGTTCATGTCGACCTCGGCGCGCGAGTCCTCCTCGTACGGCAGGTCGAGGCGCACCCGGCCGTCGACCACGCCCACGGACACGGCCGACACGGCGCACGACAGCGGCTGCGGGTCGGCCAGCCGGCCCGCCGCGCCCAACCAGGTGACGGCGTCGGCCAGGGCCACGTACGCGCCGGTGATGGCGGCGGTCCGGGTGCCGCCGTCGGCCTGGATCACGTCGCAGTCGATCACGATGGTGTTCTCGCCGAGCGCGGCCAGGTCGATGCACGCCCGCAGGGACCGCCCGATCAGGCGGCTGATCTCGTGCGTGCGACCGCCGATCCGGCCCTTGACGGACTCGCGGTCGCTGCGCGTGTGCGTCGCCGACGGCAACATCGCGTACTCGGCGGTCACCCAGCCGAGGCCGGACCCCGCCCGCCACCGCGGCACGCCCTCCGTCACGCTCGCCGCGCACAGCACGCGCGTGTTGCCGAACTCGATCAGCACCGACCCCGCCGGCCACTGCTGGAAGCCGCGGGTGATCCGGATGTCGCGCAGTACGTCGTCGTTCCTGCCATCGGTCCTCAGCACGGCACTACCCTATGTCGCTGAACCCGGGAGCAGCCCACCGGCGTAGGGAGAGGCATGGCACTCGCAGACGACCTGGTGACGATCTTCGGTCTCCCGGCGCACCCGTTGCTGGTCCACGCGGTGGTGGTGCTGCTGCCCCTGTCGGCCGCCGGCGCCGCCGCGCTGGCCGTGGTGCCGCGCTGGCGGCAGCGGTACGCGTGGCCCCTGCTGGGCATCACGCTGCTCGGCGTCGGCTCGGTCCCGGTGGCCCAGTGGTCGGGCGACCAGCTGTACGCCCGGCTCGCCGCGCTCGGCAACCCGCTGATCCGGCGGCACGCCGAGCTGGGCAACGACCTGCTGCCGTTCGCGCTGGGCTTCGGCGTGGTCGTGGTGGCGATGCTGGTGGCGGGCCGTCTCGCGGACCGCGAGCGGACCGCGGCGGCGGACGACACGGCCGTGCCCCGGACGTGGCGGCGGATCTCCGTGGTGGTGGCCGTGCTGGTGATCGCGGCGGGCGCGGCGACGACCGTGCAGACGGTCCGCATCGGGCACAGCGGGTCGACCGCCGTCTGGGACGGGGTCGGCACCAGCTAGGACCCGACCAGCGGGGCTGGGTTAGGGCAGGACCAGCGGGGTGGGCGGCGCCTTGGCGAGCGTGCGGCTCACCGTGCACAGCTGGTCGATCGCCCGGCGCACCGCTGCCTCCAGCGCGGCCCGCTGCTCGTCGTCCAGCGCGGAGACGTCGTAGTCGAGGGTGACCGGCACGGCGTCCAGCTCGTGCGCGCCCTCGGGCCGCACGTCGTCGGCGCGCGCCACCAAGCCCTCGCCGACGCGGCGGGTGATCAGCGTCTCCGCCGTCACGACCGCGCACCCGGCCGCCGCCGCCAGCAGCAGCTCGACCGGGGTGAACGCGCCCTCGGCGCCCTTGCGGCCGACGCGCACGGAGGCGCCCCGGTCGTTCGTGGCGACGAAATCGTGCTGACCGACCCGGCGGACCTCGACGTTCGACACGCCTCCGACGTTAGTCGATCCGGTCCTCCGTGGCCTTCGCGATCCTGCGCACGTAAGCCAGGTCACCGCAGTTGTCGTCCAGCCGGTCCTGCCGGATGTCGGTGAACAGCCGGCCCAGCTCGGCGCGGCGCTCGTCGGACACCTGCTGCCGCGCGTCGTTGAGGATCGTGCGCTCCTCCTCGTCCACGTGGTGGTTGAGCGCCTGGACCAGCTCCTCCAGCTTGCTCTCCCACTCCTCGGAGGCGGTGTCGGCGACCTCCATCAGCGCCAGGAGCGCCTGGTGGCCCTCGGCGTGCTCCTCCGCGCCGTGGTCGACCTCCTCGTCGTCGACCTCCTTGTACCGCTTGAGCGCCGGGTAGACCTCGGACTCCTCGGCCTCGGCGTGCGCGACGAGCAGCGCGGCCAGCTCGGACAGCAGCGTCGACCGGTCGGACTCGCGGTCGCGCAGCGCGCGGAACAGTTCCTCGAACCTGCGGTGGTCGGCCAGGATCAGCTCGACGACGTCAGTTGCCATGGCCGCCGATTACCCGGACCGCCGGCGCGTCAACCGCGTACGCCTCGCCCTGGCGCACGAGTTCGACCGGCCCGGCGAACTCGCCGCGCGCCTCGGCCAGCACGGCGTCCCGGTCGGTCCACGGCGCCACGTGCGTGAGCAGCAGCCGCCCGACGCCGGCATTCGCCGCCAACCGGCCCGCCTGCACGCCCGACAGGTGCTTGCCGGGCGGCCGGTCGTCGGCGTGCGTCCACGTCGCCTCGGCCAGCAGCACGTCCACGCCGTGCGCCAGGGTGTGCAACGCGTCGCACGGCCCGGTGTCGCCGGTGTAGGCCAACGTCGCCGTGGGCGTGGCGACGCGAAACCCGTACGCCTCGGTCGGGTGGTCCACCCGCACGGCGGTGATCTCGAACGGACCGACGCGCGTCACCGCGCCGTCGGCGAGGGGGTGGAACTCGAACACGTCGGACAGGTCGGTGGTGAGCAGTTCGTCGGCCGACTCCGCGTAGGCGCGGGCGAACCGGTCGGCGGACTCGACCGGCCCGTGCACCGGCAGCCGGTGCTCGCGCGTGTCGTACGGCGGGTGCGTGTGGTAGCGGCGCATCACGGTGAGCGTGGTGAAGTCGCCGCAGTGGTCCGGGTGCAGGTGGGAGAACAGCAGGCCGTCCAGGGCGAACGGGTCGACGTGGTTCTGGAGCGCGGCCAGCGCCCCGCTGCCCAGTTCGATCGCGAGCCGGCAGCCCTCCGCCTCGACGAGGTAGCCGGAGGCGGGCCCGTGCGGTCCCGGCAGGCTGCCCGAGCAGCCGAGGATGGTCAACAACACCCGTGGAGCGTGCCAGGTCAGCCGTGGGCGTGGAAGGACGCGGTGGCCAACCCGGGCAGGAACCGGCGCGCCAGCCTGCTGAACGGCTCCACCGGCCCCGTGGAGCCGAACCGCTGGTCGGGGGCGCCGTCGCCGTCGCGGAACAGGTCCAGTTCGGTGAGCACCCGCACGACGTCCTTGACCGTCTCCTCCGCGCTGGAGACGAGCGTCACGCCGTCGCCCATCACGATCTGGAGGACTCCGGTCAGCAACGGGTAGTGCGTGCAGCCGAGGACGAGGGTGTCGACCTCCGCGCGCTGCAACGGTTCCAGGTACGCCTGGGCCATGCCGAGCACCTGGCGGCCGGACGTGGTGCCGCGCTCCACGAAGTCCACGAACCGGGGGCACGCGACCGCGGTGACCTCGATGTCGGGCGCGGCGGCGAAGGCGTCCTGGTACGCGCGGGACGCGACGGTGCCGACCGTCCCGATGACGCCGACCTTGCCCGTGCGGGTCGTGGCGACGGCGCGGCGCACGGCGGGCAGCACGACCTCGACGACCGGGATGTCGTAGCGCTCGCGGGCGTCGCGCAGGCACGCGGCCGAGGCCGTGTTGCAGGCGATCACGAGCAGCTTCGCGCCGTCCGCGACGAGCCGGTCGGTCACTTCGAGGGCGAACTCGCGGGCCTGCGCGATGGGCAGCGGGCCGTACGGGCAGTTCGCCGTGTCGCCGACGTACCTGATCCGCTCGCCGGGCAACTGGTCCATGATCGCGCGGGCGACGGTCAGCCCGCCGACCCCGGAGTCGAAGATCCCGATGGGGGAATCGGCGGTGACGGTCACGCGTCGAGCGTAGTCCGGGCCCCCGCGGTCCGGGCCGCGCGCCTGGCGTCCCGCGCGACGCCCCACGCGGCCAGCACGCCGCCGAGCGCGCCGAACAGGTGGCCCTCCCAGGAGATGCCGGGCTGGCCCGGCAGCACGCCCCACAGCGCCGCGCCGTACACGGCGAACACGACCACGGCCAGGGCGATCTGCAGGACGCTGCGCGCGAAGATGCCGCGCACCAGCAGGAACACCAGGAAGCCGAACACGAGGCCGGACGCGCCGATGTGGCTGCCGTACGAGCCGAAGATCCAGACGCCGAGGCCGCTGGTGAGCCAGATGACCGCGGTGACCTGGAGGAACTGCTTGATCCCGCCGGACGTGGCGAGGTAGCCGAGGACGAGCAGCGGCACCGCGTTGCTGGTGAGGTGGCCCCAGTCGCCGTGCAGGAACGGGAACCAGAGGAGGTTGTCCCACTGGGAGAAGTCGCGCGGGAGCACGCCGTCGTCGTCCAGCCGGCCGCCGAGGACGGTGTCCACCGCCTCGACCACGTACAGCAGACCGACGAAGGCGAGCACGACCACGGCCGACAGCACGGGGCGCGGCGGCACGACCCGCTTCGACAGCGGCTTGGCCGGGCGTCGCGCCGCGGCGGGCGTTGGCGCGGGGAACACCGGCGGTGGCGCCGGTGTGCCGGAGGGGCCGGTGGGGTCCACGTGGCCAGGCTACCCGCCGATCAGGGCTGCCAGCGGGGACTTGCGTCCATTCGGCGGGCAGGCGGGACCGGTGACCGTAGGCTGTCCCGGTGTCGATCGAAGTGGCGGTGCGGGCCAAAGCGGTGCTGGGTGAGGCCCCCACGTGGGACCACGCCAGCGGAACGCTGCTCTGGGTGGACGTCCTCGGCAACGAGGTGCACCGGTACAACCCGTCGCAGGGCGACGACGCCGTCCTCGAAGTGCCGCAGCACGTCGGCGCGGCCAAGCCCCGGACCCGCGGCGGGCTGGTGCTGAACCTGCGCGACGGCGTGGCCCTGGTCGACCGGGACGGCGCCAAGACGTGGCTCGTCTACTGGGCGCGGGACGGCGTGCGGGGCAACGACGCCGCGGTCGACCCGGCGGGCCGGTTGTGGGCGGGCACCATGCGGTACGACGAGGGCCCGGAGGGCTGGCTGGCGCGCGTCGAGCCCAACGGCGACGCGAAGGTCGTGCTGGACAAGGTGAGCGTCAGCAACGGCATCGGCTGGAGCCCCGACGGCACGCTCATGTACTACGTGGACTCGGCGGAGCGCCGGATCGACGTCCTCGACTACGACCGCGACTCCGGCGAGGCGACGAACCGCCGTCCCCTCGCGGACGTCCGGCGGGGCCTGCCCGACGGGCTCACCGTGGACTCGTCCGGCGCGATCTGGGTGGCGCTGTGGGGCGGGGCGGCCGTGCACCGGTACCGCCCGGACGGCGGGCTGGACGCGGAGGTCGAACTGCCGGTGGCGCAGCCGACGGCGTGCTGCTTCGGCGGGCCGGACTTCACCGACCTGTACGTGACGACGGCGCGCGTCGGGCTCGACGGCGACGCGCTGACCGAGCAGGCGGGTTCCGTGCTGGTGCTGCCGGGCGTGGGCGAGGGCCTGCCGTCCACGGCGTTCGCGGGCTGACCGCCGTCACAGGGTGTGAACCGCTCCGGGCGCGGCGAGGGTGACCGGGCCGGGGAAGGCCTCGACCGCGTCCGCGAGCACGCCGGCGTGGTCGCTCCACGGCAGCAGGTGGGTGAGCACGAGCCGCCGCACCCCCGCGGCCGCCGCGACCTCGCCCGCCTCCCGCCCGCTCATGTGCAGGTAGTTGGCCCGACCCGCCTGGGCCCGCCACGCCGAGTCGGCCAGCAGCAGGTCCGCGCCGCGCGCCAGCCGCACCAGCTCCGGGCACGGCACCGTGTCGCCGGAGAACACCAGCGACACGCCGCCGTGCGAGATGCGGAAGCCGTACGACTCGCAGATGTGCCGCATGGCCGCGACCTCGACCTCCACCGGGCCCACCTCGTAGCGGCCGGGCGCCAGCGGCACGAAGTCGAACGTGTCGGTCAGGTCGGTGGTGGCGAGTTCGGCCTGGCTCGCGGCGTGCGCGGCGGCCAGGCGGGACGGCGCGTGCGCCGGCGCGAACACCGGCAGGCGGCGCTCGGTGACGTCGTACGGCGGCGCCGGGTGCTCGCGCCGGTAGACGGTGAGGGAACTGAAGTCCGCGCAGTGGTCGAGGTGCAGGTGCGACAACAGCACGGCGTCGAGGTCGAACGGGTCGCAGTGCCGCATCAGGCGGCCGAAGACGCCGCTGCCGAGTTCCATCGCGATCCGCACGCCGCCCGCTTCGACCAGGTAGCCGGAGGTGGGCTGATCAGGCCCCGGCGCACTGCCCGAACACCCGAGGACCGTCAATTGCATGGCCGGAACGATAGCAGCCGGGCAGTCGGCAAAAATGCGGACGACCATGCGTGACAAGCGATCCGATATGAATATCCGATAGTTCACTCGAATGTCTCAACGGGACTTAACGGAATGCTCCTCCGCGTATTCCCGGCAATTGCATCGGAGACCGAAGCGCAGTGCGCGGCGACGTGCGGGCACCCGGCCGGCGACGACGGCGTTCGGACCGAAAGTTTCACCGACGGACCCCTGCCGCCAAACGGACGCATAACCTGTTGCCGCAGCTCAACACGCCATTTGAGACTCGCAACTTTCACGAAACTCATTGTCCGCAGCGAAGGGGTGACACATAGTGACGGCAACTCACGCCGTGATCCTCAAGGAGGAGGGATGGTCTTGAGAACCCTTCTGGCCGTGGCTCTGCTCTTCGCCGCACCGCTGCTTCCCGCGAACGTCGCGTCCGCCGCTCCCGCCGCACCGCGGGCCGCGGCCGCGTGCACCGGGTACGTGGCGCTGACCTTCGACGACGGGCCGAGCCCGCAGTTCACCCGTCAGCTCCTGTCCGCGCTGAACTCGGTCGGCGCGCGGGCGACGTTCTTCGACTTGGGCTCCAAGGTCCAGCAGTACCCGGACCTGGCCCGCGCCACCACCGCGGCGGGCATGTGGGTGGGCAACCACTCCTGGTCGCACCCGTACCTGACCCGGCTCAGCGCGGCCGACCTGACCAGGGAGCTGTCCACCACCTCCACCGCGATCCGGAACGCGACCGGCCAGTCGCCGACGCTCTTCCGCCCGCCGTACGGCGACACGAACCACACCGTGCAGTCGGAGGCGCGCCGGCTCGGCATGGCGCAGGTCCTCTGGTCGGTCGACACGCGGGACTGGGCCAACGCCTCGACGGACGCCATCGTGCGCGCCGCGTCGGCGGCGAACGCGGGCGGCGTCGTGCTGATGCACGACGGCTACCAGTCCACGGTGAACGCCGTGCCGCAGATCGTCCGCAACCTCCAGGCACGGGGCCTGTGCGCCGGCCGCATCGACAGCACCGGACGGGCGGTGGCGCCGTGAAGGTCCTCGGCGCGGCCCTGACCGCCCTGGCCGCGGTGGCGGCGTTCGTGCTGGCCTCGGTGGCCGCACCGCAGGCCTCGGCGGCCACGCTGACCGAGGTGACGAGCTTCGGCACGAACCCGAGCAACCTGCGCATGCACCTGTACGTGCCGGACCGCACCCAGGCGAGGCCGCCGGTGCTGCTGGCGGTGCACTACTGCACGGGTTCCGGCCCGGCGCTGCACTCGGGCACGGAGTTCGCCCGGCTGGCCGACCAGCACGGGTTCATCGTGATCTACCCGTCGGCGACCCGCAGCGGCAACTGCTTCGACGTGTCCAGCCCGCAGGCGCTGCGGCGCGACGGCGGCAGCGACCCGGTCGGGCTGATGTCCATGGTCCGGTACGTCCTGCAGCGCTACAACGGCGACACCGCGAGGGTTTTCGTCACCGGCGTCTCGTCCGGCGCGATGACCACGAACGTCATGCTGGCCAACTACCCGGACGTGTTCGCCGCCGGCGCGGCGTTCGCGGGCGTGCCCGCGGGCTGCTTCGCCACGACGGACGGCTCGGGCTGGAACAGCGCGTGCGCCAACGGCCAGGTGCTCAAGACGCCGCAGGAGTGGGGTGACATCGCCCGCGCCGCGTACCCCGGCTACACCGGGGCCCGTCCGCGCATGCAGACGTGGCACGGCACCGCGGACGACACCCTGCGGTACCCGAACTTCGGCGAGCAGATCGACCAGTGGACCAACGTGCACGGCCTGTCCACGACGCCGACGTCCACCGACAGCCCGCAGGCCGGCTGGACGCGCACCCGTTACGGCACCAAGGTCGAGGCCATCTCCATGCAGGGCACCGGCCACAACCTGCTCGGCCCGGGCATGGCGTTGCGCGCCATCCAGTTCTTCGGGCTCGACCAGAACGGCGGCACCAGCACGACCACCACCACTACGACGACCACGACCACGACCACCAGCACGACGACGACCACCACGACCCCTCCCCCGACCGGCGGGTGCAAGGTCACGTACGCCGTCAACTCGTGGAACACGGGGCTGACGGCGAGCGTCACCATCGCCAACACGGGCGCCGGCGCCGTCAACGGCTGGCAGCTCGCGTTCACCCTGCCCGGCGGGCAGACCATCACCAGCGGGTGGAACGCCACGTACTCGCCCACCAGCGGTGCGGTCACGGCGCGGAACGCCTCCTACAACGCCGCCATCAACCCCGGCCAGTCCGTCGGCATCGGGTTCCAGGCGACGCACGGGGGCAACACCGACAAGCCGACCTCGTTCACGCTCAACGGAGCCGCGTGCGCGATCGGCTGAGATGAGGAGAAGGGCCCCGCACCGGAGCGGGGCCCTTCTCCTCGCACACCAAGTCCTCGGGCTCGGGCGTCACGCCCAGAGGTGGCCGTCGAGCCGTTCCGCGGCCTCGTCCAACGTCCCCGCGTACGCGCCGGTGGACAGGTACTTCCACCCCGCGTCGGCGACCACGAACGCCACGTCCGCCGACTCGCCGCGCGCCACCGCCTTCTCCGCCGCGGCCAGCGCCGCGTGCAGGATCGCGCCGGTGGAGATGCCCGCGAAGATGCCCTCCACCTCCAGCAGCTGCCGGGTCCGGCGCAGCGCGTCGTACGAGCCCACCGAGTAGCGGCCGGTCAGCACCTCGGCGTCGTACAGCTCGGGCACGAAGCCCTCGTCGAGGTTGCGCAGGCCGTACACCAGCTCGCCGTACCGCGGCTCGGCCGCGATGACCTGCACGTCCGGCTTGTGCTCGCGCAGGTACCGGCCGACGCCGACGAGGGTGCCGGTGGTGCCGAGGCCCGCGACGAAGTGCGTGATCGTCGGCAGGTCCTTCAGGATCTCCGGCCCGGTGCCGTGGTAGTGCGCGCCGGGGTTCGCCGGGTTGCCGTACTGGTACAGCATCACCCAGTCCGGGTTCTGCGCGGACAGCTCCTTGGCCAGCGCCACGGCCTGGTTCGAGCCACCCGCCGCCGGCGAGAACACGATCCGCGCGCCGTAGGCCTGGAGCAGCTGCCTGCGCTCGGTGGACGTGTTCTCCGGCATCACGCACACCAGGCCGTAGCCCTTGAGCTTGGCGGCCATGGCGAGCGCGATGCCGGTGTTGCCGGACGTCGGTTCCAGGATCGTGCAGCCTGGGGTGAGCACCCCGCTCCGCTCGGCCTCCTCGATCATCATCAGGACCGGGCGGTCCTTGATCGAGCCGGTCGGGTTGCGGTCCTCCAGCTTCGCCCACAGCCGCACGTCCTTCGACGGCGACAGCCGGGGCAGCCCCACCAGGGGCGTGCCGCCGACGGCGTCGAGCAGTGACTCGTACCGCGCCACGATGATCCTCCGGGATCGATCAGCCGCCGGCGACGGCCGGGAGGATCGTCACGGTGTCGCCGTCCTTGACGGCGGCTTCGAGGCCGCCCGCGAACCGCACGTCCTCGTCGTTGACGTAGACGTTGACGAACCGGTGGAGCGCGCCCTCCTTGACCAGGCGCTGCTTCAGGCCACCGTGGTTGGTCTCCAAGTCGTCGATGACCTCGGCGAGCGTCGCGCCCGCGGCCTCGACGGACTTCTGCCCACCGGTGTGGGTGCGCAGGATCGTGGGGATGGAGACGGTGACGGCCATGCTGGAACCTCCGAGGAACCGGGTTGTGGTGAGGGTGTGGCGGCGAAGACCTGGCTCAGGGACAGTCGGGCGTGTCGTCGGCGCCGGTGTGGGCGAACATGTACGACTCCACGACCTCGACCGGTTCTTCGGTCACCACGCCGTCCACGATCCGGTAGGAGCGCAGCTCGTGCTGCTCCGGGTCCCGGGTGGAGACGAGGACGTAGTGCGCGTCCGGCTCGCTGGCGTAGGAGACGTCCGTGCGGGACGGGTACGCCTCGGTCGCGGTGTGCGAGTGGTAGATGACGACCGGCGCCTCGTCGTTGCGGTCCATCTCGCGCCACACCCGGAGCTGCTCGCCCGAGTCGAAGCGGTAGAAGGTGGGCGAGCGCTCGGCGTTGTCCATCGCGACGAACCGCTCCGGGCGGTCCGAGCCCTCGGGGCCCGCGATGATCCCGCATGCCTCGTCCGGGTGGTCGCGACGGGCATGCTCCACCATCGCGTCCACGAGGTCACGGCGAATCACCAGCACGCCTTCATCCTACGTGGTGGGGGAAGGTGTCCCGCCGTGTGAGAACCCGCACTACACCGGTCCGCGGACGCCCTCCGGAGCCGTCGAGGGGGTCGACGGGACGGCCGTCGGGGAGGCCGCGGCGGTGGTCGCCCTGGTCGGCGGAACGCCCAGCAGGCCGCCCGCGCCGAGGGCCGCGAGCCCGAGCGCCGAGACCGCCCTGGCCACCACGCCGAAGCCGTGCCCGCGCAGCCGGAACGACGTGAGGTAGCACACGGTGGCCGCCGCGTTCGCCGTCAGCTGCACGAACGCCGTGCGCCGCTCCTTCTCGCCCAACGTCCCGTACTCGGCCAGTTCGGTCGCCAGGGACGCGGGCGCCATCGCGAGGCCCGCCCCGATCAGGGTCCGCGCCGCCCGGTTGCCGCCGGGCATCAGGTCGAGCGCCGCCGACGCCGCGTACAGCCCGATCGGCAGCGCCACGACGGCCGGGTGCACCGGCCGGCCCAACGCCCTGGCGCGCAGCAGCTCGGTCACCTCACGGCGGCGCAGCGCCGCCGGCACCGCCTCGGCCAACGCGCCGGCCGCCTTGTCCAGCGCCGGACTGGTCCGCACCCACCTGAACGCCTTCTGCACACCCGACATGGCCACGGGGTACCCACCGGACGGCCGCTACACGCGCCCGGTCGGGCCGTTCCGAGCGGGTTCAGGCGACGTCGACCGCGAGTTGGAGGGCGTCGGCCGCGGCCGTGCACAGGTCGTTCAGCGGAGTGCCCGTCGCCACGCCGGTGGCCACCGCGAACACGGTCGCGGGCGCCGTCACCCCGGCCCGGGCGAACCCGTCGTGCGCCGACATCGCGACCCTGCGGCACTCGGCCGGCCCCAGCTCGGCGTCCACCACGACGAGCCCCACCGCCGTCTCCCCCACGACCGCCAGCGCCGCCGGCACGT
>NZ_JBHTLK010000094.1:0-25009 GCF_042678885.1 Saccharothrix hoggarensis | reverse complement strand
CGGCGGGTTCGGTCCCGGTGGCGCGTGCGCGGTCGGGTCGCCGAGGGCGGCGGGCGCGCCGATGGGCGGAGCGCCCGCGGGCGGTCAGGGCGCCGAGGACAAGGAGCACCGGGCCGCCGCGTACCTGCGGGGCGAGGACATCTTCGAGGTGCCGGGCGAGAACCTGCCGCCGTCCGTGATCGGCGGCGCGAAGCCGCGGAAGAAGGGCGACCAGCCGTGATCGAGCCCGAGTTCCTGCTCACGCCGCGGCAGCTCGACGTGCTGTGGCACGACCTGGGCCTCGGCCGGTTGCCGTACCCGCTGGACGTGCCCAGCCACGGCGCGACGGAGGAAGAGCGCGCCCGGCTGCGGGAGGAGGTGCTGGCCGAGCACGGCGAGCCCGACCCCCGGCTGGTGGCGCTGCTCCGGCTGCTCGGCGACCACGACGTCGCGGTCGACGCGGTCGCCCACGTGGACCGCTCGCTGCGGGCGGTCGCCGTGTCGGACGGCGACCGCGCCGCGCTGGCCGTGATCGACAGCGGTTCGATCGGCGTGCTGGAGATCCGGCCGACCGCGTTGGCCCGGTCGATCGTGGAGGTGCTGCCGACGGGGTCGGCGGGGCCCGGCAGCGCGCTGTCGCTGCGGCTGGAGGCGTTGACCGAGGCCGTGGCGCTGCAGGACCAGCAGGCCGACGACGACGAGGACGACCCGTGGGGCGGCGGCGGCGAGCTGGACGAACGCGAGGCGTTGCAGAAGGCCGGGCTGTCGCGCGAGGACGCGACGGCGGTCAGCGAACTCGCCGGCAACCGGGTCGCGGGCGGCCAGTTCGGCGTCACCGTCGGCGGTGGCTACCGGCGTGACCGGGCCGGCGCGCTGATCACCTGGTTCGACACGCCGCAGGGCCGGTACCTGATGGTCCACGAGGACGGGTGGCTGAGCCTCGCGCCGACCGACAACGACCGGATCGCCACGCGGATCGCGTCGGTCCTGTCGTCCGTCGCCTGATCGTCCCGGGCGCCCGACCCCGCCCGGTCGGGCGCCCGGGGCTTTTTCCCACTGCGGCGCAAGGGTTCCCGAACGGTGGACCCGGTTGAGCGGCCGGGCGCGCGTTGCGATGCTCGGCACATGACCCGGACCGACCTCCGCGCCGCGCTGCGCGACTTCCCCCAAGCCGTGGGCATCGTGACCGCCACCGGACCGGACGGCCCGGTCGGCGTCACGGTCAGCTCGTTCACCTCCGCCAGCATGGACCCGCCGCTCGTGGTGGTCTGGATCGGCGAGGGCGCGTCCGCCTGGCCCGTCCTGCGCACGTCGCCGCTGTTCGCCGTGCACCTGCTGGACGCGGGCCAGACTGCCCTGTCCGACCTGTTCGCCCGCACGGGCTCGGACCGGTTCGGCCCGGGCACGCACTGGCAGTCCGATGTGGACGGTGTGCCGCACCTGCTGGACGCGCCGCTGCGCCTGCGCTGCCGCACCACGCGCCGGATCGCGGTGGGCGACCACGTCGCACTGGTCGGCGAGCCGCTGGAGATCCAGCACGCCGAGGGCGCGTCACCGCTGGTCCGCTTCCAGGGCCGCTACACGTCGGTGGCCTGAGGACGGGTCCTGCGCAAGATCCGCTCCAGCCCCGATCGAGCCGACGAGTTGTGGATCGACTGGTTCGGCGGCGGCTGGTCGAACTCGGCACGGTCAGGTCCTGCGCGTCGCTTGCCAGCCCGCGATCAGTGCGTCTAGCGCGTCAGCCCAGATCCGCGTGGTGTCCGGCTGCCGGCCCGTGGTCGCCATTCGGAGGTCCTGCGCGGCGAGTCCCTCGCACAGGCAGCTGAACTGCCAGGCGGCTTCCTGAACCGTTCGTCCGCCGGTGCCCCCGCAGTCCTCGAGCCGTCGGATCCGCTCGAGGAGAGTCTCCAAGGCGTCCGCCCTGGCCGGTTCGAAGCGCCGGCGAACCTCGGGAGAAGCGGTGGCGCGCTGCGGGAAGGTGACCTAAGTTGGCAAAGGCTCAATGCCTCAGCCTGCCCGGCCGGCGGCTGAGCCGGCCCCACCGGTGCTGTCAACCCGCCGGCCCAGCGCCACAACCGACCCGCGCAGTGCCCGAACCGGCCAGGACGGCGGCTCGACCCGCCCGGGCGGCACCTCAGGCGGACTCCAGGCCGAGCGTCGTCTCGGCGGCCAGCACCCGCAGCACCGCTCGCGCCACCTCGTCGTTCTGCCGGAACGTCGGCGCGTTCGTCCCCGGCCGCGCGAACGCCGCGTACGCCTTGTTCGTCGTGTACGGCCCGACCGCGAACCGCCGGGCGTGCGGCACGCCGGCCGCGTCCACGACCCGGCTGTCCTCCGCCGCGACGGCCACCTGGCCGTCCTCGTCGCGCACCTCCCCGGCAGCCCGCAGCGACCGCAACAACGGGTCGGCGGTCGTCGCCAGCGTGTGCTCCGGCAACCGGGCTTCGACCAGCCCGGACGCCCGCACCACGTGGCCCGGCACGCTCGGGCTGCCGGCCAGGAACACCCCACCCTCGGCCCGCACCCACGTGTCCGCGCCGAGGAACCGCACCACGCCCGCCCGCGACAGCGCCAGCAGCTCCTCCAGCCGCCCCGGCGGCGGACCGCTCGCGAAGTAGCTGAAGAACCCGCGCCACCAGCCGTCCTCGCCGCGCAGCCGCCCGGACGCGGCGAGCCGCGCGAACTGCCCGTAGACGCCCAGCAGCGCCAGGAACGCGCCGAGGTCTGCGCTGTGCGCGGGGTCGGAGCGGCGGGCGACGTCGGCCGTGACGTAGTCGCGCACGAACCGCTGGAACTCGTCGCTCGTGCCGAACACGCGGCCGTCGATCGGCCGGTCCAGGCGCTCGAAGTCGATCCGGTCCTCGACCGCCACGGCCTCCTCCAGCGCGCGCATGCCGGGGCTGTACCAGTCGAGCCGGGCGAACTCGTCCGCGAACCGCGCCCACGGCACGGCGACCCGCGACGGGTGCCCGGTGAACAGCTCGCGGTAGTAGCCGTGCGCGATCTCCTTGGCCATCAACGGCCACACGTCGGCGCGGAAGTCGAGGTCGCCCGGTCTCGCGAGGAGCGCCCCGGCGTCGAAGAACCCGCCCGGTTCGGGTGGCGCGCCGCGCAGCCGGTAGCCGGTCTTCGAGTGGTACGGCACCCCGCGCCGCGATCCGACGTGCAGCCGCGGTTCCCGGCCGGACGGCAGGTAGCGCAGCTCCCCGTCCACGCGCGTGAACCGCCCGCCGCGCCCCTCCCCCAGCAGCACGGCGAGGTCGACGAACGCCAGCCCCAGCCCGCGCACCACGACGTCCGCGCCGGGTGGCACCGCGGACAGGTCGGCGTCGGCGGTGTAGTCCGGCGGCAGGTACGCGAGCCCGTGCTCGGCGGCGTACCCGGCCAGCCGGACGTGCTCGGGCTCCGGCTCGCGGTCCAGGTGCCCCAGCGCGAGCACCACGACGTCCGCCACCAGCGGTTCGGCCCGGTCGGCGAGCCAGACCCGCTGCCGCATCCCGGACGTGCCGGTGAGCCGCACCGCCCGGCCCCGGTGCACGCGCACCGAGCTGCCGGCGGGCAGCGACGCCACCGCCCTCTCGTGGAACCACCTCAGGTACGCGCTCTGCGCCCGCCGGCTCGGGAACGTCGTCGGCTCCAGCGCCGCCAGCTCCGCCCGCACCTCCGGCGTCAAGTCCACGAGGCCCTCGGAGTCCACAAAGGACAGATCGGGTGCCGACGCGACGGTCCGCGCCCACTCCGCCAACGACGGTCCCGGCCGGACCGGCCCCTCGCACACCACGCTCGCGTCGGTGAACATGGTGACGTCCTCGGCCATGGAGTTCATCCGCAGCAACGGCGACTGCTCGTGCCGCCACACCCGCCCGGCGCCGGCCGGGAACGGGTCGACCAGGTCCACCTCCAGCGGCCCGTCGAACAGCTCCGGCGCGTTCGCGCCCAACCGCTCCAGCAGGCCGGCCGCGCGAGGACCGGCGCCGACCACGACCAGGTGGGTCACGACAGCCTGCCCGCGCCACGCGAGTAGTACCGCTCGACCCAGTACTGGGCGGCGCTGAGCAGGCTGGTGACGATGACGTACCAGATGGTCGCGACCAGCAGCAGCGGGATGATCAGGTAGTTGCGGTTGTAGATCAGCTGGACCGAGTACAGGAGGTCCTGCACCGCCAGGACGCTCACGATCGACGTGCCCTTCAGCGTGCCGATGAGCAGGTTGCCCGCACCCGGCACGATCGAGCGCATCGCCTGCGGCAGCACGATCCGGCGCAGCACGCGGGATCTCCGCATGCCCAGCGCCAGACCGGCCTCCACCTGACCCGCCTCGACGGACAGGATGCCGCCGCGCACCACCTCGGCGGCGTACGCGGCCTCGTGCAGCACCAGGCCGATGATCACCGCGGTCAGCGGTCCGATCACGGCCGTCGAACCGGACAGCGCCGGGTACAGCGCGCCGATGTTGAACCAGAACAGCAACTGCACCAGCAGCGGCACCGAGCGGAACAGCCAGACGTACCCCCAGCTCACGCCCACCAGCACCGGGTTGCCGGACAGCCGCATCACGGCCAGCAGCCCGCCGAGCAGGAAGCCGAGCACCAGGGTCGCCGCGGTCAGCCACAACGTCAGCCCCAGCCCGCGCAACACCGCTTCGGCGGTGAAGTACCGGGCGACGACCGCCCACTGGAACTGCTCGTTAGTGGCCATCGACCACAACAGCACGCCCAACGCGGCGAGCACCACCGCGGCCGACACCCACCGCCCGGGGCGCCGCAACGGCACTATCCGCGGCACGGCGGGGCTTTCCGGTGGTGTGACGACGGTGGAAGCGCTCATCGGCTGTCTCCCGGACACGAGGGAACACGGAACAGGTGCCGCGTCCCTCAACGCCGCGCGCCGATCGTATGCGCGCACAACGCCGCCAGGTCAAGGGATTCCGCGATTTGGACGCCCGTCGAAGACCGTTGACGGCGGTGCGGCGCGCTGATCGACTGGGAACGCGGACGGCCGACGCCACGACGCCCGGTCGAACACCACCGCACCTGTCCGCCGACCCAGCGCGTCTCCCTCAACGTCGTTGGCGCGTCGGCGTTCCCACCTCGCCACCACCTGCTACGGAAGGTCCTGACGTGCCTGTTGAGTTCCTGGGGATCGGCGGCACCAACGACGGTTCGGAGACGCGCCCGCGCAGCGGCGCGTCGTTCGACAAGGACTACACGCTGCGCCTGGCCCGCGCCCACGAGGACCACGGCTGGGACCGCGTGCTGTTCGCGTACGGGTCCGGCACTCCCGATCCCGCGCAGGCCGCGGCTTTCGTCGCGAGCCGACTGGATCGGTTGCAGATCCTCTTGGCGCACCGGCCGAACGTGTCCTACCCGACGTTCGCCGCGAAGACGTTCGCGACGCTGGACCGGATCAGCGACGGCCGGCTGACCGTCCACTTCATCACCGGCGGCACGGACCACGAGCAGCAGCGCGAAGGCGACTACCTGACCAAGGACGACCGCTACTCGCGCACCCGCGAGTACATCGAAATCGTGAAGCGGGCGTGGACGTCGCGCGAGCCGTTCGACCACGACGGCGAGCACTACCGGTTCGCCGACTTCGTCAGCGACGTGTTCCCGGTCCAGCAGCCGCGGCCGAACGTGTCGTTCGGCGGCTCGTCGCCGGCGGCCTACCGGGCGGGTGGCGCGGAGGCGGACATCTTCTGCCTGTGGGGCGAGCCGCTGGCCGAGACGGCGCAGCAGATCGAGGCCGTCAAGCAGGCCGCGCGGGACGCCGGGCGCGCCGACGTGCCGCGGTTCCAGGTGGCGTTCCGGCCGATCCTCGGCGCGACCGAGGAGCTGGCGTGGGAGAAGGCGCACGCCACCGTCGACCGGATCAGGTCGCGCACGGCGGGCGGCCGGTCGCTGACCCGCAGGCACTCGCTGACCTCGCCGGAGAACACGGGGTCGCAGCGGCTCTTGGAGATCGCCAACCGCGGCGAGCGCTTCGACCGCGCCCTGTGGACGCCCACGGCCGCCGCGACCGGCGGCGCGGGCAACTCGAACGCGCTGGTCGGCACGCCGGAGACGGTCGCGCAGGCGTTGCTCGACTACTACGACCTCGGCGTGGAGATCATCTCGGCGCGCGGCTACGACATGGTCGACGACACGATCGACTTCGGCCGGCACGTGATCCCGATCGTGCGCGAGGAGGTCGCCAAGCGCGACCGCGACCGGGCCGGCGGGCACGTCGGCGAGCTGACGGCGGTGGACGCGTGACCGTCCGCACGCGCCAACGCGGCCTCGGCACCCGGGGCCTGGTCGCCCTGACCGCCCTCCTGGCGCTCGTCGTCTCCGGGTGCGGTGGCCCGGCCGACGCCGACCCGCCCGCGGGCATCGAGCCCGGCAAGGACGTGCTGTCGGCGTTGGCGAAGGACGACGCGATCGCCGCGCTGCTGCCCGCCGAGGTCCGCGACGCCGGGGTGGTCCGGTTCGCGTCCTCGGTGGGCGGCACGCCGCCGTCCGCCTACTACGCCGACGACAACCGCACGATCCTCGGTCAGGACATCGACATCGCCGAGGGCGTCGCGAAGGTCCTCGGCATCCGGATCGAACGGGAGGTCGCCGGCTTCGAGGTCATCCTCCCCGCGCTCACCAGCGGCAAGTACGACGTGGGCACGGGCAACTTCGGCGTCACGGAGGCGCGCAAGCAGACCATCGACTTCGTCACCTACATCAACGACGGCCAGGGCTTCGCGGTCCGCGCCGACGACGACCGGCTGGGCCGGGTCGACAGCCTCGTCCAGCTGTGCGGGCTCAAGATCGGCACCGGCGCGGGCACCACGTTCGAGGCGACTCTGGAGAAGGAGAAGCACGTCTGCCCCGACGCGGGCAAGCCGCCGTACGAAGTGCTCAGTTTCTCCGAGAACGCCGCGGTATTCCTGGGGTTGCAGCAACGGCACATCGACGTCGTCATGAGCACGATCAACGGACTGCGCTACGCCGCCGACAACCAACCGAACCTGGAGTTCCTGGGCGAGTTCAAACGACTCGACGTCGGATTCGCGTTCCGCAAGGGCTCACCGCTGGCCCCCGCGTTCCGCGCGGCCGTCGACAAGCTCATCGCCACCGGGGCGTACCAGGCCATCCTCGCCAAGTGGGGCACCACCGACTCGGCCATCCCGAGGTCGGAGATCAGTCCACCCGAGCACGACTGAGGCGGTCGTACCGCGATCACCTTGCCTCGCGCCCGCGTCCGACAAGTAAGCTGAATGGGACCAACGGTCCACCTTTACACCATTCGAGTGACAATGGCCGAAAAATGCGCACTCGCGGTAGCGCGGTGACCCGGTCACGCGACATGGCGTTCACAGGTGAACTTTCGACGATTGGTTCCAGAGCTGAATGAGGATGGCCGAGCAGACAGGCGTGGCGAGACTCGGGGACGGGTCCGGGACACCCCCGGAGGACGCGGCGGAGAACCCGTCGGAGAACGCGGCGGAGGACGCGTCGGGCGAGGTGACGCGGGCGCCGGCGCCACCACCGGGTGACGCGCGGTTCCGCGCCGTCTTCCGGGCGTCCGCGGTGGCGATCGCGGTCACCGGGCTCGACGGCGCCCTCCTCGACGTCAACGACGCGCTGCTCGACCTGGTCGGCCACTCCGCCGAGGAACTGGCCGGCCGGTTCACCCACGACCTGGTGCACCCCGCCGAGCGGGCGTCGGTGGAGCGGATCTCGGCCGTGCTCGCGTCCGGGCGGCGCGAGCACGTGCGGATCGAGCAGCGGCTGCTCCGCGGGGACGGCGAGATCGTCAACGCGCTCATCACCCTGTCGCTCGTGCGCGACGACGACGGCGCGCCCGCCTACCAGGTGGCCGTCGTCGAAAGCCTGGACGAGGTGCGGGCGCTGCAGTCGCAGCTGCTGCGGCAGAGCCTGCACGACGTGCGGACCGGCCTGCCGAACCGCGCGCAGTTCGTCGGCTGGCTGGAGGGCGCGGTCGGCCACCGGGGGCCCGCGACGCTCGCCCTGGTGGTGTTCGACCTCGACGGGTTCCGGGTGGTCAACGACGCGTTCGGGCACGAGGCGGGCGACCGCGTGCTCGCCGCGGTCGCCCGGCACCTCCGGTCGGTGTTCGGCGAGGTCGGCGAGCTGGCCCGGATCGGCCCCGACGAGTTCGGCGTGCTGATCCGCGACCCGGTCGACGTGCCGACCGTCGTGGCGCTCGCGGAGGAGGCCGTCGACCTGCTCGCCGAACCGGTGTGGGTGGGTGAGAACGGCATCGGTGTGACGGCCAGCGTCGGCATCGTCGTGCGGCCGGCGCGGGGCGGGGACGCGGGCGAGCTGCTGCGGTGCGTCGACGTGACCGTGCGGTGGGCGAAGGACGACGGCAAGGCGCAGTGGGCGCTGTACGACCCCGAGCGCGACCGGCGGGAGCGGACCCGCATGCGGCTGGCGGCGTCCATCGCGGGTGGGCTGGAGCAGGGCGAGTTCCGGGTGTTCTACGAGCCGGTGCGGTCGCTGACGGACGGGACGCTGCTCGCCGTCGAGGCGCGGGTGCGCTGGGACCACCCGACCGAGGGTCTGCTCGACCCGCAGACGTTGCTGTCGCTGTCCACGTGCACCGGGATGGCGGTGCGACTGGGCGCGTGGGCGATCGAGGAGGCGTGCGGGCACGCGGGCCGGTGGCACGCCGAGTTCGGCGACGCCGCGCCCGTGCTGAGCATGGACCTGACCGCCCGGCAGTGCCAGGAGCCGGAGCTGGTGGCCACGGTGCGGCGCGTGCTGCGGGAGAGCGGCCTGCCGGCGCGGCTGCTCCAGTTCGAGCTGGGCGAGCACCTGCCCGCGCTGATCAGCGAGGAGCAGGTGGAGGAGCTGGGCATCCTGGCCGAGCACGGCGTGCGGCTGGTGCTCGACCAGATGGGCGGCGGCAACGTGCCGGTGGACCGGGTGCGGCGCATCCCGTTGAGCGGCGTGAAGTACCAGGGCGCGCCGGTGCAAGGGCTGGCGGAGGGCGCGAACCGGATCGACGAGAGCGCCGCCGTCGCGGTGCTCACGTGGACGGGCGGCCTGGGCGTCCCGCTGTACGCGGCGGGCGTGCGCACGGAGTTCGAGGCGCGACGGCTGGCGGAACTGGGCGTCACGGGCGCGCAGGGCCCCCTGTTCGGCTCGGAGCTGCTGACGCCCGACGAGGTCGCCGCGATCCTCGGCAAGTCCTGATGCGGGGCTCAGGCTCCTCATGGGGTCCGGATCGTCGGCGAGGTCGGCCGGTAATCCGGTGGCGGGCGCCCGGCGACCCGCGCGAGACTGCGGCGTGGACGTCGCCCTCGTGCCCGCCGACGAGGCGGACAAGCCGGTCCTGGCCAACCTGATCCAGCTGTACCAGCACGACTTCTCCGAGATCCGGGACGACCTGCCGCTCACCCGGCACGGCACCTTCGCCTACCCGTACCTCGACCACTACTTCACCGAGCCCGCGCGCGAGGCGTACTTCGTCGAAGCCGCCGGCGAACTGGCCGGCTTCGCCCTGGCGCGCGCCGACGTGGACGGGGAGGGCTCGTGGAACGTGGCCGAGTTCTTCGTCGCCCGCCGCCACCGCCGGCGGGGCGTGGCCCGCGCGGCGGCCCGCCTCCTGTTCGCCCGGCACCCCGGCGAGTGGACGTTGACGTTCGACCACGCCAACGCGGCCGCGGCGGCGTTCTGGCGCTCCGCCACCGCCTCGGTCGCCGAGGGACCGGTCATCGAGGTGGACCGGTCGGAACCGGTGCCGTCCACCATCCTCCGGTTCCGGGTGGCGTGACCGGACCCACGACCGGAGACCCACGACCGGTGGCCCGCCCTCGCGGACGGGCCCCGACCCAACGTCAGCTCACCACCCGGCGTCAGCTCACCAGCCGGCGCCTCACCACTCCGGCCGGAGCGGCATCCCCGACGTGCTGCCGTCCAGCTTCACGCCCAGCACCTGGTGCAGCTGGATGTTGTTGCGCTCGAACCCGAGCCGGGACGCGGCCAGGTACAGCCGCCACACCCGCGCCCGTCCCAGCCCGACCTCGCTCACCGCGTCGTCCCAGTGCTTGTCCAGGTTGGCGCACCACGCCGCGAGCGTCATCGCGTAGTGCTCGCGCAGGTTCTCCTCGTGCCGCACCTCGAACCCGGTGTCGTGCATCAGCGACACGATGTGCCCGGGGCCGACCAGCTCGCCGTCCGGGAACACGTACCGGTTGATGAACCCGCCCGTCCGCGCCGGCTGCTTGTTGTCCGGCCGGGTGATGCAGTGGTTCAGCATCCGCCCGCCGGGCTTCAGCTTCGCGAACAGCGACGAGAAGTACGCGGGCAGCTTGGCCTTGCCGATGTGCTCGGTCAGGCCGATGGAGCTGATCGCGTCGAACCCGCTCTCCCGCACGTCCCGGTAGTCGAGGTAGCGCACCTCGGCGAGGTCGGACAGCCCGGCCTCCACGATGGCCTTCTGCGCCCACTCCGCCTGGTTGCGCGACAGCGTCACGCCCAGCGCCCGCACGCCGTACTCGCGCGCCGCGTGCATGACCATCCCGCCCCAGCCGCAGCCCACGTCCAGCAGCCGCATCCCCGGCTTCAGCCCGAGCTTGCGCGCCACCAGGTCGTGCTTGGTGAACTGCGCCTCCTCCAGGCTGGACTCGTGCGTCGGGTACACCGCGCACGTGTAGGCCATCGACGGGCCGAGGATCCACTCGTAGAACGTGTTCGACACGTCGTAGTGGTGCGCGATGGCCTCGCGGTCCCGCGCCTTCGAGTGCCGCAGCCCGCGCAGCCGGCGCTCCTGCGGCGGCACCTCCACCTTCGTGCCGAGCCTGGTCCGCCCCAACGTGGCCAGCAGCTCCAGCCGCTCGCCCCACGGCACGTCCCTCAGCGACATCTCGGACAGGTGCGTCAGCGCCCCGTACACGTCGCCGATGATTTCCAGGTGCCCGGTCACGTACGCGCGCGCGAGCCCCAGCTCGCCCGGCGCCGACGCCAGGTACGACAACGCTTCGGGTGTGCGCACCTCGATGCCCACACTCGCGTCGGCCGGCCCCGCCTGGCTGCCGTCGTACGCGCTGAACCGCACGGACGCGTCGCCTCCGACCGCCCGCTGGAACACCTCCGCCAACCGCATAACCCCGGCTCCCTTCACCTACGGAGAACACACTTGGCGTACAAATCGGGCAGCCGGCCCGCCGGGTCGTACCTCTTCTTCAGGTCCTGGTACGTCGGGCCGTTGTAGTTCTCCCAGAACTCCTCCTCCCCGTAGTACGAGTCGGAGTAGAGGGACTTGTGCCCGCCCAGTTCGGCGACCTTGTCCTCGATCAGCCGGTTGCGGCTGCCCAGCTCCTCGTCGGGCCGCAGCGACACCGTCGACCAGAAGCCGACGTTGACGTACAGCACGTCGGGGTCCATCGGGTACAGCGGCCAGACCGTGCGGCTGCCGTCCGCCTGGCGGCGCAGCCGCACCGGGCACAGCCACACCGGGCTGACGCCGACCTCCCGGTGGAAGAAGTCCAGGAACTCGGCGACCCGGTCCACCGGGATCTCCACGTCCTGGATCACCGGCTCCTGCACCGCCTTGCTCATCCGGTCGGACAGCTTGTACCGGCGGTCCAGCGCCACGACCTTGCGGTACACGTCGGACCGCAGGTACCGCTTGGGCACGAGCCGTCGCACGATCGGGTGCTGCACGCCGAACGCCCGCGAGCACCAGAACCAGTCCGTGTCCCACCGCCACAGGTAGTCCCGGACGGTCAGGTGGTCGGTGGTGCGCTGCTGGATGGACCGGTAGTAGATGTGGTTGCCGGTGTAGTCCGACGTCCACGGCGCGGTGTCGGCGAAGTTCGCCAGGGTGAGGTACTGCTCGCGGCCGGAGAACACCGTCCCGTCCACGAAGTCGACCGGTTCGCCCTGGTACGAGCCCTCGGCGCAGACGTCGGCGAGCACCCGCGCGCACTCCGCCGCGGTCGCGAACGGCACGTGCCGCAGCCGCACGTACGGCTTCACCGGTTCGAGCTCGATCTCCAGCCGCAGCGCGTAGCCGAGCGTGCCGTAGGAGTTCGGGAACCCGCGGAACAGGTCGTCCCCCGGACCGACCACCACGACCTCGCCGTCGCCGGTCATCACCTCCAGCTCCCGCACCGACTCGTGCGGCAGGCCGTTGCGGAACGAGCTGGACTCGATGCCCAGGCCCGCCACCGCGCCGCCGAGGGTGATCGTCTTGAGCTGCGGCACGACCAGCGGCATGAGGCCGTGCGGCAGGGTGGCGTCCACCAGGTTCTCGTAGGTCGTCATGCCCTGGACCTGGGCGGTTCGGGCGTCCCGGTCGACCGAGAGCACCCGGTCGAAGCGGCCGACGTCGAGGCCGCCGGACTGGTCGGCGCGGAACCGGAAGAGGTTCGACGTCGACTTGGCCAGGCGCACGGGTGCGCCCGCCGGGATCGCCGCGTACTGGCCGCGCAACGCGGCCACCGCCCGGTCGTGGTCCGATTCTCGGCTCCGCCGAGCCTGATCGCTCACCGGAACGACGTTAGGCCGCCCGAGCTTGATCAGCACCCCCAAATTTCGCCGCTGACCAAGTTACCGGTGGGTAGTACGCTCTCCGGGTATGACCCACGCCACGCACGAGGTGACCAACCAGGTCCCGCCGCTGGAAGGCCACGACGTCTCCGCCGACCCGGCGCTGCTGGCCGGCCTGCACGGGGGCGGCGCGGCGTGGGCCGAACCGGAGCTGCGCGAGCTGGGCCTGAAGGCCGGCACGGCGCACGTCCAAGCCTTGGGACGGCAGGCCAACGCGCACCCGCCCGTGCTGCACACCCACGACCGGTACGGGCACCGGGTCGACGAGGTCGAGTTCCACCCGGCCTGGCACGAGCTGATGGACACCGCCGTGTCGCACGGCCTGCACGCCGCCCCGTGGCGGGACGACCGGCCGGGCGCGCACGTCGCCCGTGCCGCCAAGTTCTTCGTCTGGAGCCAGGCCGAGGCGGGCCACGGGTGCCCCGTCTCGATGACCTACGCGGCCGTGCCCGCGCTGCGGCGGACGCCCGCGCTGGCCGAGCGGTTCGAGCCGCTGCTGGCCTCCCGCGAGTACGACTTCGGGCTGCGCGAGCCGTCGACCAAGCGCGGGCTGATCGCGGGCATGTCGATGACCGAGAAGCAGGGCGGCTCGGACGTCCGCGCGAACACCACACGGGCCGTGCCGCACGGCGACCACTACCGGCTCACCGGGCACAAGTGGTTCACGTCCGCGCCGATGTCCGACCTGTTCCTGACGCTGGCGCAGGCGCCGGGCGGGCTGTCGTGCTTCCTGCTGCCCCGTGTCCTGCCGGACGGGACGCGCAACGCGTTGTTCCTGCAACGGCTGAAGGACAAGCTGGGCAACAAGTCCAACGCGTCGGCCGAGGTCGAGTACGACGGCGCGGCCGGCTGGCTGGTCGGCGAGGAGGGCCAGGGCGTGCGGACCATCATCGAGATGGTCAACATGACCCGGCTGGACTGCGTGCTCGGCTCGGCGTCCGGGATGCGGCTCGGCCTGACCCAGGCCACGCACCACGCGGCGCACCGCCGGGCGTTCGGCCGGGCCCTCATCGACCAGCCCGCGATGCGCAACGTGCTGGCCGACCTGGCGGTGGAGTCGGAGGCGGCGACGACGGTGGCGCTGTGGCTGGCCGGCAACCGCAGCCGGCTCGGCCTCGCGGTGACCAAGTACTGGGTCTGCAAGCGGGGGCCGGCGCACGCCGCCGAGGCGTTGGAGTGCCTGGGCGGCAACGGGTACATCGAGGACTCGGGCCTGCCGCGGCTGTTCCGCGAGTCGCCGCTGATGTCCATCTGGGAGGGTTCGGGGAACGTGGCGGCGCTGGACGCGTTGCGCGCCCTGGGGCGTTCGCCGGAGGCGGTGGAGGAGTTCTTCGGCGAACTGGACGCGGCGCGCGGCGCCGATCGGCGGCTGGACGCGGCGGTCGACGGGATCAAGGACGAGCTGACCGACGTGGCCGACCTGGAGGTGCGGGCGCGCAGGCTGGTGGAGCGGATGGCGTTGGCGTTGCAGGGGGCGTTGCTGGTGCGGCACGGGCACCCGGCGGTGGCGGACGCGTTCTGCGCGTCCCGGCTGTCCGGCGACTGGGGCGTGGCGTTCGGCACGCTGCCGCGCGGGGTGGACTTCGGCGCGATCGTGGAACGGGGGCTGCCGAAGCTGTGAGCGCCGTCCGGGTGGAGCGGTCGGGTCCGGTGTCCACCGTGCTGCTGAACCGGCCCGCCGTGCGCAACGCGGTGGACGGGCCGACCGCGCACACGCTGACCGAGGTGTTCCGCGAGTTCGACGAGGACCCGACCGCGGCGGTGGCCGTGCTGCACGGCGAGGGCGGCACGTTCTGCTCCGGGGCGGACCTGAAGGCCTTGGGCGCCGCGCGGAGCAACGACCCGGCGTCACCGTCCGGCCCGATGGGTCCGACGCGGTTGCGCCTGTCCAAGCCCGTGATCGCGGCCGTCTCCGGTCACGCGGTGGCGGGTGGGTTGGAGCTGGCCCTGTGGTGCGACCTCCGGGTGGCCGACTCCGACGCCGTGTTCGGCGTGTTCTGCCGGCGTTGGGGCGTGCCGCTGGTCGACGGCGGCACGGTGCGCCTGCCGCGCCTGATCGGCACGTCCCGTGCCCTGGACCTGGTCCTGACCGGCCGCCCGGTCCACGCCGACGAAGCCCTGGCCATCGGCCTGGTCAACCGCGTGGTCCCGCCCGGCACGTCCCGTTCGGCCGCCGAGGCACTGGCGCGGGAACTGTCCGCGTTCCCCCAGCTGTGCCTGCGCCACGACCGCCTGTCCCTGCTGGAACAGGAGTCCCTGCCCGAATCCGAGGCACTGGCCAACGAACTGCGTCACGGCCTGGTCTCGCTGACCGAGGTCGACCAGGGCCTGCGCCGCTTCCGCTCGGGCGAAGGCCGCCACGGCCGGTTCGACGAGGGGAGCTGATCGCGGTGGGCACGTACGCGTCGATCCGCGGGTGGCTGGGGTCCGACGAGCGGCCGCTCGCCGAGATTCGCCGGATCGTCACCTCGGACGAGTACGCGAACCCGCGGTACGAGCGGTACGCGGCCGGCTGGTCGATCCCGGCCGCGCCCGTCAACTCCCGCCACCCGGACGTCTGACCGGGGTCAGCCCAGACCCAGCTCCCGCGCGATCAGCATCTTCTGGACCTCGCTGGTGCCCTCGCCGATCTCCAGGATCTTCGCGTCCCGGTAGAAGCGGCCGACCGGGTACTCGTTCATGAACCCGTACCCGCCGAAGATCTGCGTCGCCTCGCGCGCGTTGTCCATCGCCGCCTCGGACGACACGAGCTTGGCGATCGCCGCCTCCCGCTTGAACGGCTCGCCGCGCAGCATCTTCGCCGCCGCCTGGTAGTAGGCCAGCCGGGCGGTGTGGGTGCGGGCCTCCATCTCGGCGATCTTGAACTGGATGGCCTGGTAGGTGCCGATCTTGTGCCCGAACGCCTCGCGCTCGCCGACGTACCGCACGCACTCGTCCACGCAGCCCTGCGCGAGCCCGACGCCGATCGCCGCGATCGCCACCCGGCCCTCGTCCAGCGTCTGGAGGAACTGCGCGTACCCGCGCCCCCGCTCGCCGACCAGGTTCCCGACCGGCACCCGGCAGTCCTGGAAGGACAGCTCGCGCGTGTCCGACGCGTTCCACCCGACCTTGGAGTACTTCTTGGACACCGTGAACCCCGGCGTCCCGCTCGGCACGATGATCGCGGAGATCTCCGGCTTGCCGTTCTCCCGCCGCCCGGTCACCGCCGCCACCGTCACCAGCCCGGTGATGTCCGTGCCCGAGTTCGTGATGAACGCCTTGGTGCCGTTGAGGACCCACTCGTCGCCGTCGAGCTTGGCCGTGGTGCGCAGCGCGCCCGCGTCCGACCCGCCGCCGGGCTCGGTGAGCCCGAACGCGCCCAGCACCGCGCCGGAGCACAGGCGGGGCAGCCACTCGGCCTTCTGCTCGGGCGTCCCGAACCGGTACAGCGGCACGGAACCCAGCGAGACGCCCGCCTCCAGCGTGATCGCCACCGACGAGTCGACCCGCGCCAGCTCCTCCAACGCCAGGCACAGCGCGAAGTAGTCACCGCCCATGCCGCCGAACTCCTCGGGGAACGGCAGCCCGAACAGGCCCATCCGCCCCATCTTGGCGACGATCTCGTACGGGAACTCCTCCCGCTCGTAGAACCCGCCGATGACGGGGGCGACCTCGTCCCGGGCGAACTCCGCCACGGTCTTGCGCAGGGCCTCGTATTCCTCGTCGAGGCGGAAGTCCAACATCGCTCACTCCTGGTGGGGGACGACGACGGCTAGGGTTTCGTCCAGCGCGACCTGTCGGCCCGCCTGAACACGCACATCGGTGAGCACGCCGTCCACGGGTGACGTGACGGTGTGCTCCATCTTCATCGCTTCGACCACGAACAACGCCTGCCCCGCGGTGACGTGGTCGCCCTCCGCGGCACGCACCACGAGCACCGTGCCCGGCATCGGGCTGGTCACCGGACCGCCGCCGGACGCGGCCGCCGACGACGACACCTCGGACGGCAACGTCTCCGTCAACGCCCAGGCGTGCCCGTCCGCGCCGAGCCACAGCACGTTGCCGGACCGGGCCACCGCGTACCGGCGACCGCCGACGACCAGCGTCGACCCGTCGAAGGAAGCGTTGAGCCGCAACGGTTCCCGACCGCCCACGGACACCTCGTCGCCGCGCACCCGGACCTCGACCCCGTCGATCAGCCACCGGGTCCACGCGTGCTCGCCGACCCGCCAGCCGCCCGACCGCTCCCACGGGTCGTCGCCGCGCACGGCGAGCTGCCGCTCCAGCGCCGCCGCGGCCAGCACCTCGTCCGGGACGTCGTGGCGCACCAGCGACTCCAGCTTGCGCTCCACCAGCCCGGTGTCGAGCGCGCCCGCGCGCACGTCCGGGTCCGCCAGCAGCGCCCGCAGGAACGGGATGTTCGTCGTCACGCCGAGCACGACCATCCGCCCCAGCGCGGCGTCCAACCGCCGCAGCGCCTCGGCCCGCGTCGAGCCGTGCGCGATCACCTTGGCCAGCATCGGGTCGTAGTCGCTGCCGACCGCCAACCCGACCCGCAGGGCCGAATCCACCCGCACGTCCGACGGCTCGTGCAGCGCCAGCACCGTGCCGCCGGTCGGCAGGAACCCGCGCGCCGGGTCCTCGGCGTACACGCGGGCCTCCACGGCGTGCCGGGACAGCTCCACCGAGGTGAACCCCAGGGGCTCCCCCGAGGCCACGCGCAACTGCCACTCGACCAGGTCGACGCCGGTCGCCAGCTCGGTCACCGGGTGCTCGACCTGGAGCCGGGTGTTCATCTCCATGAAGAAGTAGTCGCCGGTCGAGCCGTCCACGATGAACTCGACCGTGCCCGCGCCGACGTACCCGACGGCCTTCGCCGCCTCGACGGCCGCCGTGCCCATCGCCTCGCGCATCTCCGGCGTGACCAGCGGCGACGGCGCCTCTTCGATGATCTTCTGGTGCCGCCGCTGGAGGCTGCACTCGCGCTCGCCCAGGTGCACCACGCCGCCGTGCGCGTCGGCGAGCACCTGGATCTCGATGTGCCGCGGGTCGGTGACGAACCGCTCGATCAGCAGCGCGTCGTCGCCGAACGACCCGCGCGCCTCCCGCCGGGCCGACTCGATGGCGTCCCGCAGGCCGTCGCCGGACTCCACCAGCCGCATGCCCTTGCCACCGCCGCCCGCGGACGGCTTCAGCAGCACCGGGAACCCGATCTCGGCGGCGGCGGCCACCAGGTCGTCGTCCGTCATGCCGACCTCGGTGCGCCCCGGCACCACGGGCACGCCGGCCGCCGCGACGGTGAGCTTGGCGCGGATCTTGTCGCCCATCGCCTCGATCGCGTCGGCGGGCGGGCCGATGAACACCAGCCCGGCCTTGTCGCACGCCCGCGCGAAGTCGGCGTTCTCGGCGAGGAACCCATACCCGGGGTGCACGGCCTGCGCGCCGCTCGACACGGCGGCCTCGATGATCCGCTCGATCGACAGGTAGCTCTCCCGGGCCGCGGCCGGCCCGATCCGCACCGCCACGTCGGCCATCCGCACGTGCAGTGCGTCCACGTCCGCGTCGCTGTGCACCGCGACCGACCTGATCCCGAACCGGCGCAGCGCGCGGATCACCCGCACCGCGATCTCGCCGCGGTTGGCCACCAGGACGCTGTCGAACATCTCGTGGGCGAACCTCTCGCCGCCGACCATCTCGTGGGTCACCCTCTCGCTGCCGGCCATCCCCATCACATCCGGAAGACGCCGTAGGACACCGGCTCGATCGGGGCGTTCGCCGCCGTGGACAGGGCCAGGCCGAGCACCATCCGGGTGTCCATCGGGTCGATGACGCCGTCGTCCCACAGCCGGGCCGTGGAGTAGTACGGGTTGCCCTGGTCCTCGTACTGCTGCCGGATCGGGGCCTTGAACGCCTCTTCCTCCTCGGCCGACCACGCGTCGCCGAGCTGGTCGCGCCGCACCGTCGCCAGCACGGACGCCGCCTGCTCGCCGCCCATGACGGAGATCCGGGCGTTCGGCCACATCCACAGGAACCGGGGCGAGTACGCCCGCCCGCACATGGAGTAGTTGCCCGCGCCGAACGACCCGCCGATGACGACGGTGAACTTCGGCACCCGCGCGCACGCCACCGCGGTCACCATCTTCGCGCCGTGCTTGGCGATGCCCGCCGCCTCGTACTCGCGGCCCACCATGAACCCGCTGATGTTCTGCAGGAACACCAGCGGCACGCCGCGCTGGTCGCACAGCTGGATGAAGTGCGCGCCCTTCAACGCCGACTCGCCGAACAGCACGCCGTTGTTGGCGACGATGCCGACCGGGTGGCCGTGGATGCGCGCGAACCCCGTCACGAGGGTCGTGCCGTACTCCTTCTTGAACTCCTGGAACCGGCTGCCGTCGACGACGCGGGCGATCACCTCGCGCACGTCGTACGGGGTGCGGCTGTCCGTGGGCACGACGCCGTACAGCTCGGCGGGGTCGACCGCGGGTTCGACGGTCGGCTCCACCTGCCACGGGCGCGGGGCGCGCGGGCCGAGCGTGCTGACGATCGACCGGACGATCCGCAGCGCGTGCGCGTCGTCCTCGGCCAGGTGGTCGGTGACGCCGGACGTGCGGGAGTGCAGCTCGCCGCCGCCCAGCTCCTCGGCCGTGACGACCTCGCCGGTCGCGGCCTTCACCAGCGGCGGGCCGCCGAGGAAGATCGTGCCCTGGCCGCGCACGATGACGGCCTCGTCGGACATCGCGGGCACGTACGCGCCGCCCGCCGTGCAGGAGCCGAGGACCGCGGCGATCTGCGGGATGCCCCGGCTGGACATCGTGGCCTGGTTGAAGAAGATCCGGCCGAAGTGGTCGCGGTCCGGGAACACCTCGTCCTGCCTGGGCAGGAACGCGCCGCCGGAGTCGACCAGGTAGACGCACGGCAGGTGGTTCTGCGCCGCGACCTCCTGCGCGCGGAGGTGCTTCTTGACCGTCATCGGGTAGTACGTGCCGCCCTTGACGGTGGCGTCGTTGGCGACCACCACGACCTCGCGGCCGGAGACGCGGCCGACGCCCGTGATGACGCCGGCGGCGGGCGCCTCGTCGCCGTACAGGCCGTCGGCGGCCAGCGGCGACAGCTCGAGGAACGGCGAGCCGGGGTCGAGCAGGGTGTCGACGCGGTCGCGGGGCAGCAGCTTGCCGCGTTCCACGTGCCGGGCGCGTGCCTTCTCCGGGCCGCCGAGGGCGGCCGTGCGGAGCTTGTCCCGCAGCTCGCGGACGAGCCGCGCGTGCTCGTCGTGGTAGCGCCGGAAGGCGTCGGCCGACTTGTCGGCCGTGCTGCGCAGCACCGGGGCGTCCATCGGGCTCCTCGCGGTTAGCAGTCGTTAACCTGAGGAGATGTTAGCGCTTGTTAACGGAGGTTCACAAGCCGGAGGGGGCCGCCCGGGCGACCCCCTCCGGTGTGGCGCCTCGCGCTCAGCCCGTGACGGCGGTGAGCTGGGGGAGGTAGCCGAGGCGCTGGCCGTTGCGGTTCGGGTGGTAGGACTCCTCCACCGGCCAGGTCAGGCTGTTCATCCACCAGTCGGACGAGCAGATCTCGTGACCGGTGAACGGCCCGCGCAGGTCGCGGTACGTGAACGCCTTGGCGGCGGCGCGACCGGAGATGACCTGGTGCAGGGTGTCGGACGCGCCGTTGATCGCCGAGCGCTTGGTGTCGCTCAGGCCGACGTTGCAGGAACCGGGCACCTTGTAGAGGCGCGGGTAGCCCATGACGACGACCCGGGCGGACGGCGCGCGGTTGCGGATCTGCGTGTAGACGTTGTCGAGCAGGCCGGGCAGGGTGCCGGTCGCGTACGCCTTCGCCTGGTTCACGCGGTTGACGCAGTCCTGGTCGGACCCGAACGTGCAGGTGGTGATCACGTCGGTGAACCCGGCGTCGTTCCCACCGATCGAGATGCTGACCAGGGACGTCGCCGTGGTGAGCGCGGCGACCTGGTTGGCCAGCACGTCACCGGTCCGGGCGCCCGAGCAGGCGACGAACTTGAACGACGCCGGCGCGTGCGAGGCCGCCCACAGCGCGGGGTAGCTGTAGGGACTGCGCTTGCAGCCGCCGGAATCGCCGTAGTACGAGCCGGTGCCCGTGCCGGAGGAATACGAGTCGCCGAGCGCGACGTAGTTGTCGCCGGCGGCTTCGGCCGGCACGACGAGCGCCAGTGAAGCGGCGACGGCCAGCGCCGCGCTGGACAGGAATCGGACAAGGCGCATCGGAGCCTCCCGGAGGGAAACAACGCAGGGTGTGATGCGGAGCACAACAAGAGTTACCAGCAAGTAGGGCGAGAGAAGAAGAGTGGGTCAAGAGTTAACTACGTGTTTCGGCGACCGGTTGGTGATCTTCCGGCGACCACTCGGTTAACGCACGTTTACGTGCATTGGGCCGTCCGTTTAAGATGAGCGGCGTGCCAGCCGAGCCAGCGAAGCAAACCCGTCGGGACCAGATCCTGGCCGCCGCCGCGGAACTGTTCGCCCGGCACGGCTTCCACGGCGTCGGGATCGACGACATCGGCGCCGCTGTAGGCATTTCCGGGCCTGCGCTGTACCGGCACTTCCGCAGCAAGGACGCGATGCTCGGCGAGATGCTGACGTCCATCAGCGAACGGTTGCTGGAAGGCGGGCAGGCGCGCGTGGCCGCGTCGACCGACCCGGCGCACGCACTTCGGGAATTGATCGGGTGGCACGTCGACTTCGCGCTCGACGACCCCGCGCTGATCACCGTGCAGATCCGGAACCTGGCCAACCTGACCGACCCGGACCGGCGGCGCGTGCGCGCGTTGCAGCGCCGGTACGTCGAGGTGTGGGTGGAGACGATCCGCAAGACCTCGCCCGAGGTGGACGAGCCGACCGCCCGCGCCGCGGCGCACGCCGTCTTCGGGCTGATCAACTCGACCCCGCACAGCGCCCACCTCGACCGCGACCAGATGGCCACCCTGCTGTCCCAGATGGCCCTGGCCTCGCTGGCGGGCGCGCTGCCGTAACCCCGTCCGGCCAGGGTGTTTGGCGGCGGTCGCGCCGATCCGTAACCTGGGCGGCCAATGGGTGACGCGGCGGTGAACAGCACCGGGGGGTGGCCGGGGCTCCGGTTGCTCGCCCGCCTGCCCGCCTGGTTCCGGTTCCCGCTGGTCGCGCTGGCCGTGTTCGTCTGCGGCGTGATCGCGTCCCGCCCGGCGGGCGCCACGGACACCACCCCGCTCACCGGCGACGTCGCCACCGCCGCGAACGCCGTCCGGGCGATGGCCCACCCGGACCGGGACAACCCGCTCGTCGAGTTCCCGGCGGACTTCAACCGGGTGGCCAACCGCTCACCCAGGGCCGTCACCGCACCCGACGGGACGGTACGGGCCATCGACCCCGGCGGCGGCTGCTCCGGCCCGGCGGGCGACACGGAGTGGGACTTCGGCACCGGCTGCCGTGCGCACGACCTCGGCTACGACCTCCTCCGCTACGCCGAGCACAAGGGCCGCCCGCTCGCCCCGGACGCCCGCAAGGCCCTCGACGCGCGCCTCTCGCAGGACATGCACGCCCAGTGCGACGTCAACCCGCGCGGCCACGCCGCCCGCTGCCACGCCACCGCGCGCCTCTACGCCGCCGGGCTGGAGTTCAACTCGTGGCGGCAGCGGTGGGGACCGCCGGGCCACGAACCGGTCCTCGCGTGGGGCTTCGGCAGCGCCGTCGTCGTCTTCCTGCTCCTGGCCCGCCTGCCCCGCCCGGCCCGACGCCGGGAACCGGTGGCGGCGCCCGAACCCGCCGACCCGCCGCGGCCACGCCTGACGGGTGACCGCTACGCCACGTTCCTGCGCCTGGCCGCGCTCGGCCTGGTCGTCATCGGCCAGTCGTTGCTCACCGTGCTGCACTGGTCCGGCGTGAGCGCGGGCTGGCTGTGGCTGCTCACGTGGGCGCTCCAGGTGGCGCCGGTGTTCTACTTCGCGGGCGGCCACGCCAACCTCACGAGCTGGCACGCCGTGCAGGCCGAGCACGGCGGCTACGGCCGCTACCTGTCGGCCCGCATCTCGTGGCTGCTGCGGCCGGTGCTCGCGTTCGTGCTGGCGTGGCTGGTCCTGCCGCTGCCGCTGGAACTGCTCGACGTGGACAAGTCGCGGGTCGAGGTGTTCGGCCGGCTGATCGCGCACCCGCTGTGGTTCCTCGGCGTCTACCTGGTGGCCGTCGCCGCCACCCCCGTCATGGCCTGGCTGCACCGCAACGCCCGCCTGGTCACGCCGGTGGCGCTGGTCGCGGCCATGCTGCTGGTCGACGGGGTCAGGATCGGGTTCGAGTGGCGCACCGGCGGCTACCTCAACCTCGTCCTCGGCGCGCTGCTGCTCCAGCAGCTCGGCTTCCACTACGCCGACGGCGGCCTGCGCCGCCTGCCGCGCGGGGTCCTCGCCGCCGTCGCGCTCGCCGCCGTGCCCGCGCTGCTCGCGCTGATCGCGTTCGGCGGCTACCCCCGCACGATGATGCCGCTGCCCGGCGAGCGGGCCTCGAACCTCAGCCCGCCCACGGTCTGCCTGCTCGTCCTCGGGCTGGCCCAGATCTGCCTCGTGCTGCTGCTCAAGCCCCGCGTCACGGCGTGGCTCGCGGGTCACGGGCCGTGGCGGGTGGTCGAGTTCGCCCGCGCCACGCCGATGACGGTGTACCTCGGGTACCTCACCGTGCTGGCCGCCGTCGTCGGCCTGCTCGGCGTGCTGGACGCCCCGGTCACGTTCGACTGGGCCGCCCGGCCCCGCTGGCTGACCCTGCTCGTGCTGCTGCTCCTGCCGGTGTTACTGGCGTTCCACCGGTTCGAGCGCAACGCCGCCCTCAGCCCGTGCCGCACCCGCGAGACCCACCGCACCCGGCTCGCCGTCACGCTCGGCGCGGGCTACGGCGTGCTGGGCGTCCTCGGGTTCGTCGTCACCGGGTTCGCGGGCGCGGCGGGCACCCTCGTCGTGTTCAAGGTCGACCCGCTGCAGAACCTCATCCACCTGCTGCTCGGCTGGTACCTGCTGCACACCGCGCACGCCGGCACGTGCCACCGCAGGCGGCCCTGGCTGCTCACCGCGCTGGCCTGCGTCCCGCCGCTGCTGGTGCTGGAGCCCACCGGCGCGATGGTCGCCCTGCACGGCGCCACGATCGCGGCCGCGCTGCTGGCGGCGATACCGAAGCAGCACCAGGCAGACGCCGCCGAACACGGGCAGCCACGTCCCGCGCTCCAGCACCCATAGCGCGTCCGCCGGCGGCGTGTGCAGGCCGCGCAGCGCGCCGAACGCCGAGCCCGCCAGCGTCACCGCCAGCAACGCGCTCTGGTGCACCAGGAAGATCGGCAACGCCCGCGCGTTCACCGCGTCCGCCCGGAACGACGGCCGCACCAGCAGCACCAGCCCCACCTGCGCCAACGCCAGCGCCAGCGCGGCCGCGGACGGCGGCGACAGGTTCGACTCCGCCGCGCCCGGCACCCTGACCGCGCTCACCGGGTCGCCGGCGGCGACCAGCGCGGCGAACGCCACCCCGCCGGCCGTGAGCAGCGCCCCACCCCACGACCGGCGCAGCCCGCGCCGCGCGACCAGCACGCCCACCTGCCACGGCGCCCACCACACCGCGACGACGTTCACCCAGTCGGCATTCGCCCACCCGGCGTCCACGGTGGCCACCAGCACGACCGGAATCGCCACACCCCACCACCCGAACCGCGCCAACAAGGGCGTGAACGCGGCCAGCACCACGTACACACCGAGGAACCACAACGGCGTGACGACGAGGTACCCGACCGTCAGCACGGTCTGCTGCGGCAACCCGCGCATCGACAGTCCGAACAGGACAGCGGCCCACACCCCGAGCAGCACCACCACCGGCGGCACGAGCCTGCGCACCCGCCGCCACCACGGCGACCGCGACCGCGCCGCGCCGAACCCGCCGGTGAAGAAGAACAGCCCCAACGTCTGGAACACCCAGCTCACCGGGGCCAGCTCGGGCATCCACCGCAGCGGGCTGTCCACCACCAGCCCGTCACCCGTCAGCACCACGGCCGTCACCAGCCAGTGCCCCGCCACCACGCCGACGATCGCGATGGCCCGCGTCGCGTCGACCACCGGGTCGCGGGTCACGGCGCCTCACCCACCACGATCCGGCCCAACGCCCGCAAGGACCGCGTGCCGGGCCGGAAGTACTCGTCGTGCGCCGCGTCGCCGACGTCGAACACCCGCGCGCCGAACCGCGGGTCCACCGGGTCCGGCCCGTGCCCCAGGTCGCCCAGCCGGACCGCCGGCACCCACCGCGTCCAGTCCCGGCCGCCGCGCGCCGCCCACACCCGCACGGCGGGGTCCGCCGACTCCACCCGCACCCCCGGCGCGCCGAGGAACACCACGTCGTCCACGGCGGGCCGGGCCAGCGCGCACACCACCGACCCGTAGCTGTGGCACAGCAGGCGCACGTGACCGGGCAGCGTCCGGACGTACTCGGCGGGCGCGACCGCGCCGGCCCGCGCCAGCCGCCCGCCGG
>NZ_JBHTLK010000093.1:0-25088 GCF_042678885.1 Saccharothrix hoggarensis | reverse complement strand
GGCGTTCGGCGCGCTGGTCGCCGCTCGGCGCGTCGTCGCGCGGGTCGCGGTCGGCGTGCTGGGCGCGCTCGGGGTGGCGGGGCTGCTGGTGTCCGTGGCGGGCGGGTTCCCGTCGTGGTGGCTGCTGCTGTGGCAGGGGCCGCTGCTGGTGACGGTGGCGGCGGTGCTGTCGGGGTTCCACCGGGAGGCGCCGCCCGCGCCGCGCCGCTGGTGGGCGATGGCGCTGGTCGGCGTCGCCGCCGGGGTGGTGACGGCGCTGCTCGTGCCGCTGTCCGCGGCGACGATGCTCGGCGCGTGGGCCGTCACGGCCGTCGTGGTGGCCGCGTTCCGCCCGTGGACGGCCCCCGTGCCGGAGCCCGCGAGCCGCTGACCCCGGGCCGGTTACCCCTGACCGGTGACCCTGGGCGCCGGCCAGGGGTCACACCTTGGCCGGCACCGGGTTCCCGGACGCGGCGATGGCCTTGCGGACCGGCACGAAGATCATCAGCACGAACCCGACCACGAAGAACACCACCAGCGAGATGATCGCCAGCCGGAACGAGCCCGTGGCCTGGCCGACCCCGGCGAACACCATCGGGCCGAGCCACGACGTCGACCGCTCGCCCACCTCGTACAGCGAGAAGTACTGCGCCTCCCGGCCGGGCGGGATCATCTGGCTGAACAGCGACCGCGACAACGCGTTCGTGCCGCCCAGCACCAGGCCGATGCCCGCGGCGAGCGCGTAGAACTGGGTCTGCTGCCCGGCCTGCACGAAGAACGCCGCGCCGATCACCACGATCCACACGCACAGGCTCACCATGATCGTGCGCTTCGCGCCCCACGACTTCGCCATCCGGCCGTGCAGCATGCCGCCGAAGAACGCGACGAACTGCACGATCAGGATCGTGGTGATCAGCACCGTCTCGTCGAGCTTCAGCTCGTCGCGGCCGTACTGCGCCGACACGTTCGCGACCGTCGCGATGCCGTCGGTGTAGATCAGGTAGGTGCCCAGGAACGCCAGCGTCAGCGGGAACAGCCGCGCCTGCCGCACCGTCTGCCGCAGCTCGGCGAACCCGGCCGTCACGACCGACGCGCCCGACTCGGCGCCGTGCGGCGGCTGGTGCCGCTTCAGCCGGGCCAGCGGGATCAGCGTGAACCCCGCCCACCACAGGCCCGACAGCACGAACCCGACCCGCACCGCCGCGCCCTCGCCCAACCCGATCGCGTCGTGGCCGATGAACAGCGCCAACTGCACCGCCAACGCCAGGCCGCCGCCCAGGTAGCCGAACGCCCAGCCGCGCGACGACACCGCGTCCCGCTCGTCCGGCTCGGCGATCTCCGGCAGGAACGCGTAGTACACGACGACCGACGCGCCGTAGCAGATGTTGCCGAGGATGAACAGGCCGACGCCCAGGTGCCAGTTGTCGCCGCTGACGGTGGCCAGCGCGATCGTCGCGGCCGAGCCGGTGAACGCCAGCCCGCCCAGCATTCGCCGCTTGTTCTGGGTGCGGTCCGCGATCGCGCCCATCACGGGCAGCACCACGACCTGCACGACCGTCGCGATCGACAGCAGGTAGCCCCACAGCGACCCGGCCGGGAAGTAGGCGCCGAACAGGGAGATGTCGCACTGCCGCAACGAGCTCTCGGCGCACGCGTCCGGGCCGTTGCGGGCGGTGTCGGCGATCGCCGCTTCCTTCGCCACGGCGGTGAGGTAGCCGGACAGGAACACGGTGACCACCGAGGTGGGGAACACCGAGTTCGCCCAGTCGTACCAGGTCCACCCGCGCTGTTCCCGCTTGCGGTCCACGGCGGGTGCGGTGCTGTCGGCCACGCTCATGGGGGCGGACTGTATATCGCCCGCGATGCGTTGGCGGTGATCACCACCAACCTGTTGCCAACCGGTCCCCGGCACGCCACGCGACGGACCCCCGGGACGCCCGCACAGGCCCGCGGGGAGCTCAGCGGGGAGGTCGGCGGGGAGGTCAGCCGCCCGTCCACGCGCCGCGGTCGACCAGCACGTCCCGCAGCCGGTCCGGCCGGTCGGTGACCAGGCCGTCCACCCCGAGGTCCAGCAGCTCCCGCATCACGGCCTCGTCGTCGATCGTCCACACGTGCACCTCCAGGCCGCGGCGGTGGGCGGCCCGCAGGAACCGGCCGTCCACCACCCGCAGCCGGCCCTGCGTCAACGGCACCTGCGCCACCATGCCCCGCACCGGCAACCCCACCACCGGCACCCGCCCCGACGCCCACAGCGCGCCCGCCGACCGCGGCCCCATCGACGTCAGCAGCCCCGGCCCGCCCAGCCGCCGCAGCCGCGCCAGCCGCCGCTCCGAGAACGACGCCAGGCACACCCGGTGCAGCGCGTCCACCCGGCGCAGCACGTCCAGCACCGGCTCCACCGCCGCGTCCGACTTCACGTCGATGTTCACCAACGCGTCCGGCAGCTCCTCCAGCAGGTCCTCCAGCCGCGCGATCGGCTCCCGGCCGCCCACGTTCGCCCGCCGCACCGCCGACCACGGCTGCGCCGCCACCGGCCCCGTCGCGTCCGTCGTGCGGTCCAGCACGGTGTCGTGGTGCACCACCACGACACCGTCGGACGTGGCGTGCACGTCCGTCTCCAGGTACCGGAACCCCTCCGCGGCGGCACGGCGGAACGCGGCCAGCGCGTTCTCCATCCCGGCCAGGTCGTCGAGGTGCCAGCCCCGGTGGGCGAACGCGCGGGGGTGCGGTCCGGACAGGTACGGGTGGTTCGCGGTCACACCGGGAGTCTGCCTTGGCGGCGTGGCGCGGGGGTGACCGGTGGGTAGCCGGATACCGTCGGCCGCCATGGAGCTGGTGACCGAGCCCGTCGCGGCGCGCCGCGAGGAAGCCAGGCACTGCGCCTGGTGCGGGCGGCGACTACCCGACAGCGGCCGCATCGGACGGCCACGCCGGTACTGCGCCCAACCGTGCCGGCAGCGCGCCTACGAACGCCGCGCCGCCGTGCAGCGCGGCGGGCTGCCCGAGGACGCCGTGGTGCTGTCCGCCGCGGAGCTCGCCGACCTGCAGGACCGGCTGTTCCAGCTGCGGTGCGCCGCGGAGGACATCGCCACCGCCGCCGGGGACGGTGCGGACAAGGGCGAACTGCGCCGCCTCGCCGGGGAACTCGTCGACACCGCCCGGGGTCTGGAGCGGTTGCGCTGAACCGTGTCGGCTTGCCCGCTCCGCGTGATCTCCACCATCATGGCGCGCGGGTGGGCGAGGAGGGGCGCGTGAACGGCAACGGCGCGTTGCACCGCGAGGTGCTCGACCGGGCCGACGTCGGTTTCGGTGTGACGGACACGAACGGCACGCTGGCGTGGGTGAACCCGGCGCTGGCGGAGATCCTCGGCGTCCCCGCCGACCACGTGGTCGGGCGGTCGCTGCCCGCGTTGCTGCCCGGCGCGCCGGAGCGGCCCCGGTCCGGTCTCGCCCTGCTCACCCCCAGCGCGTACCGCAAGGGCCACCGGTGGCTGGAGGTCACCTGCCAGCCGTTCGGCTCCGGCGACTCGCTGCTGTACCGGGTCGCGGACGTCACCGCGTGGCGCGACCGCGAGCTGGAGGCCACCCACGAGGCCGACGCGTTGCGCCGCGCGCAGGTGCTGGGACGCATGGGCACGTGGGAGTGGCACATCGCCGAGGACCGCGTCGTCTGGTCGGACACCCTGCTGGAGATGTTCGGGTTCCCGCCGGACACCGACCTCGACTTCGACGGCTACGCCGCGCTCGTGCACCCCGACGACCTGTCGATGATCCAGGCCACGCTGGAGGAGGCGATGCGGTCGGGCGCCGGGTTCTCCTACACCCACCGCATGAAGCTCGCCGACCGCGTCACCGAGCGCTGGTTCGAGTGCTTCGGCGAGATCGTCGCCGACGAGGACGGCGCGCCGCTGCGCGTGCTGGGCACCGCGCACGACATCACGCAGGCCCGGCGCGTCCACGACGAGCTCCTCGCCCTCGCCGAGCAGGACCCGCTCACCGGGCTGGCGAACCGGCGCGCCGTCACCCGCGAGCTGGAACGGCAGCTCGCCACCGGCGGGCCGGGCGCGCTGCTGCTGCTGGACCTGGACAACTTCAAGGACGTCAACGACCTGCGCGGCCACAACGTCGGCGACCGGCTGATGAAGGCCCTCGCCGCGGCGCTGCGGTCACGGCTGGAACCCGGCCGGCTCATCGGCCGCCTCGGCGGTGACGAGTTCGCCGTCGTGCTGCCGGGCGCGTCGCTGCCCGACGCGGCGCGCACCGCCGAAGGGCTCCGCGACGCCGTCGCCGCCCTGCCGCTGGTCGGCCCCGCGAGCAGCATCACCGTCTCCACCGGCGTCGCCGAGTACGGGCCCGGCGACACGTGGGAGCTGGTCCTCGCCAACGCCGACCTCGCGCTGTACGCGTCCAAGGCGGCGGGGCGCAACCGCGTCACCGTCTACGAGCCCGGCCACTACGCCGACACCGCGAAGCGCGTGTCCGTGCTCGACCGGCTCCGCGCCGCCCTCGACGGCGGGGGCCTCGCCCTGCACGCCATGCCGATGGTGCAGCTGGCCACCGGCAGGGTCCTGGGGCACGAACTGCTGCTGCGGCTGGAAGACGGCCAGGAGCCGTACCTGGGGCCCGCCGAGTTCCTGCCCGAGGCCGAACGCTCCAACCTGGTCCTCGACATCGACCGGTGGGTGCTGTCGACGGCCATCGACGCGCTCGTCGGGCACCCCGACCCCGAGCTGCGGTTCAACGTCAACGTCTCCGGCCGCACGCTGGAGGACGAGGACTTCGGCGGGTTCGTCCTCGATCGGCTCGCCACCGCCGGCGTGGCGCCCGGCCGGCTCGGGCTGGAGATCACCGAGACCGCCGCCGTCACCAACCTCGACGCCGCCCGCTCCCTCGCCCTGCAGCTGCGCGGGTTCGGCTGTCGCATCACCCTGGACGACTTCGGCTCCGGGTTCGGCTCGTTCGTACACCTCAAGCACCTGCCCATCACCGGCATCAAGATCGACGGCGAGTTCGTCCGCGGCATCGACGAACGCTCCACCGACGCCGTCCTCGTCGCCGGCATCGTGCAGATCGCCCAGGGCCTCGGCCTGTCCGCCGTCGCCGAGTGGGTGGAGCGGCCCGCGCAGGTCGACGCGCTCATGCGCCTCGGCGTCCGCGTCGGCCAGGGATTCCACCTCGGCAGGCCCGTCCCGCTCGCGCACGTCCTGTCGGCCCAGCCGCAGCCGCCGAACGGAGCATTGTCGCCACACCTGACCGGTGCGGAGGATGGGGCGCGTTCCTGATCTCCGCCGCCCCGCCGCCCCGATGGGAAACCCACCGCCGTGCCCGGTACCCCCGACAGCCCCGCGCGCGGTGTCCGCCGCGTCGAGCTGAGCACCCCCAGCCCCGAACCGATCGCCAACTTCTACGCCCACCTGTTCGGGTGGGTGGTCATCGCCGAACCCGACGGCACGTTCACCGGCTGGGTCGGCGACCGCCTCGCCACCCGCGTCGGGCCCGGCGACCCCGGCTGGCGCGTCGTGTTCGCCGGCGCCGAACCCCGCGACCTCAAACCCGGCGCCGCCGTCGACCAGGGCCGCGTGCTGCACGGGCCGTGGGCGCCGCCGCCGCGTCCCGGCGAACCGTGCTGGGTCGAGCTGATGGGCCACCCCGGCGACGACGACTACTGGACCGGGGAACTCGGCTGGCACGTCCGCGACCCCGGCGCCGACTTCACCCTCTACGACGCCCACGCGGGCGACGACCACCGGCCCGTCGCCGGCCGCCTCACCGCCGACGGCGGCTGGACCTGCTACTTCGCCGTGCCCGACGTCGCGCGCGCCGTCGCCGACGCCACCGGGTTCGGCGGCACCGTCCTCATCGGACCGCGGGACGTGCCCACCGGCACCGTGGCCGCCATCGCCGACCCCGCCGGCAGCGTCTTCGCCGTCCTGGAGGACCCGCCCGGCTGGGGCGGCGCCTGGTCCGCCCGATGACCTGGTCCCTGCCCCGCCGCGCGGCGGGGCAGGGGACGTGGGGGAGAGGCGCTCAGCCCGCCAACTCCGGCGGGAACCCGCCCGTCGCGATCGGCCCCCACCGCTCGATCGTCACCCGGATCAGGACCTTCCCCTGGCGGCGCATCGCCTCGCGGTACTCGTCCCAGTCCGGGTGCTCGCCCGCGATCGACCGGTAGTACTCCACCAGCGGCTCCAGCGCCCCCGGCAGGTCCAGCACCTCCGCCCGGCCGTCCACCTGCACGTACGGGCCGTCCCAGTCGTCGGACAGCACGCACACCGTCACCCGGTCGTCCCGGCGCGCGTTGCGCGACTTCGCCCGCTGCGGATACGTCGACACCACGATCCGCCCCGCACCGTCCACGCCGCACGACACCGGCGACACCTGCGGCCGGCCGTCCGCGCGCGCGGTGACCAGCAGAGCGCGGTGGCGGGGCCGGAGGAAGGCGAGCAGCTCGTCGCGGGACACGGTGTCGGCGGTGGCGAATCGCGGCATGCGCCCACCCTAAAGACCCGGCCCCGCCCCCGCCGGCGGCCGCGACCCGTACCGGGCGTCGGCCAACCGGTCCACGTCGACCACGCGGCCCACGTCGACCGCCGGCACCGCGGGCAACGCCCGCAGCCGACGCCCGGCCCAGCGGGGTCAGGGTGGGGCGCGGTCAGGGTGGGGCGGGGTCAGGCGCGGGTGAGGATGTCGTCCACCACGGCGCTCTTGGCGTCGGCGTACTCCTGGATGTAGGTCCAGGTCCGCGACGCCAGCTCCCGCTTGGTCCGCTCGTACAGGTCGCGGTCGGCGTCGTCGGCGCGCAGCCGGTCCCGGAACGCGAGCATCCGCTCGATGTCGGGGCTGGTCGGCGGGTGGACGTGCAGGTTGATGTTCGTGTCCGGGCCCTTGAGCGCCCGGTGCTCGTGCCGGTCCGGCTCGCGGATCACCAGCCGGTACCCGGCGGCCTCCAGCGGCGCGACGTAGCTCTCCTCGTCGGCCGGGTCGGGCACCACGAGCAGCATGTCCACGATCGGTTTCGCCGCCAGCCCCGGCACCGACGTCGACCCCACGTGGTCCAGCCGCAGCACCAGGTCCCCCAGCAGGGACCGCACCCGCCGCGCCTCCCGCTCGAACAGCGCCGGCCACCGCGGGTCGTACTCGGCCAGGTGCACCGTCGAGTTCAGCACCGGCGCGCCGTCGACCCAGGCCGCGTTGATCTCCTCGTGCGTGCTCGCCTCACGTCGCATGATCATCCTTCCGATGGGCAGTCGGCCAGACTACGACGCCTTGCCGGAGAAGGAGAAACGGTTTTCGGTGGCCCCGCGCGGGGCCACCGAGAACCGTCGACGCGAGACCTACCGCAGGGCCAGGGCGCGGCGGCGGAACACCACCAGCGACGCGCCGAGCACCACCGCCGCCATCCCGGCCAGAACCCCGATCTCCGGCAGCACCGACCCCACCCCCGTGCCCGGGGTGGACAGCGCCAGCAACGCGTCCATCGCCCACGAGTGCGGGAACAGGTAGCCGATCGTGGTCAACGTCTCCCCGGCGACCTCCCGCGGCCACAGGCACCCGCCCAGCATGCCCAGCACGATCCCGATCGGCGGGCCGATCGCCGGCGCCTGCTGCGGCGAGCGCACCAACGCGCCCACCAGCATCGCCGCGCCGGTGGCGACCAGGCAGAACACCGTCACCACCGCCGCGACCGCCAGGGGGTCGCCCCAGCGGACGTCGAACAGCAACCGGCTCGCCACGATGATCAGCAGCGACTGCGACAACGCCACCAGGAACCGGCTCAACGCCTCGCCCGCCAGCACCCGGCCCGGCCCGACCGGCGTGGCCAGCGCCCGCCGCACCATGCCGATCCGGCGGCTCTCCACCAGCGCCGCCGCCACCGCCAGCGAGTTGATGAACGTGAACAGCAGCAGGTTCGCCGGCGCCGTGTAGGCGAACCCGGTCGGCGTGTCGGCGCCCTGCCCGGAACGGCGGATCGCGACCTCGCCCGACTCCGCCTGCGCGGCCGCCACGTACCGGTCCGCCAGCTCGGGGGTGGCGCCCGCGCCGAGCGCGGCCCGCGTCGCCTCCCGCACCGCCGACACCTTGCCGACCGCGACGTCGATCTCGCTGCGCGCCGCCAGGGCGCTGCCGCTGCCCTGCGGTGTCACCAGGTCCAGCGACGGGTCACCCGGCCGCACCACCAGACCGGCGGCCAGCGCGCCCCGCCGCACGCCGTCGCGCAGCTCGTCCTCGCTGTCGTGCCGCTGCACCTCCAGCTTCGGGTTGGCCGACAGCTCCCGCAGCACCGCCGCGGCGACGGGGTCGTCGTCCTCTGCGACCACGCCCACCGGCATCGCGCCCGTGCCCGACCCGCCGCCCAACGCCATGCCGACGAACAGGATCGTCAGGATCGGCATGACCACGATGAAGAACAACCCGACCCGGTCCTTGGCCTGGCGGCGCAGGTTCGCCGCCACCAGCGCGGTGATCGGCCGCGGCCTCATGCCGCTCATGCCAGCATTCCCTTCCGGATGCGGAACACCGCGAGCGCGCCCGCCACGACACCGATGCCCAGCACCACGGCGACGGGACCGGCGACGGCCGTCGCGCCCTCGCCGGTGCTCGCCAGCCGGGTCAACCCCGACGACACCCACCCGTTCGGGGTGAGCAGGGCGGCGTGCTGCAGGAACTCCGGCAGGTTGTACAGCGGCACCAGGCTGCCGCCCAGGAACGCGAACACGAACCCGATGCCCAGCGTGTAGCCGTCGGCCTGCGCGTCGGTCTTCGCGCCGCTGGCCACTAGCATCACCAGGGACGTCGCGGCGAACGTGTGCGCCAGGCACAGCGCGAACACCCCCAGCGGATCGCCCCAGGACTCGCCGAAGATCAGCAGCGACGACCACCAGGTCGCGCACATGCTCAGCAGCGCCAACCCGAACCCGACCAGGGCCTTGCCGATCGGCGCCGTCCACACCGGCACCGGCGCGGCCCGGATGCGGCCCAGCGTGCCCAGCTGCCGCTCGGTCAGCAGGCTGCGGGCGGAGGAGCCCGCGACGAAGAACGCGAACAGCACCGCCATGCCCGAGCCGTAGTACACGGCCAGGTCCACCGCGCCGCCGCTGAGCGGGTCGCCCGCCAGCGCCAGCGTCGGACCGCGCGCGCCGTTCTCCTCCACGTACGCCTTCACCTGCTCCGGCGGCATGCCCGCCGACAGCACGGCCTTCGCCGCGAGGGTGCGGGCGTCGACGAGCGCGGAGATCCGGTCCACCATGCTGCGGGCGATGGTGCCCGCCAGCGGCGTGTCCGGCGACTCCAGCACCCGCATCTCGCCGCCGTTCCCGGCGCCGACGCTGTCGGTGAACCCGGCGGGGAACACCAGCGCCGCCCCGGCCTCGCCGGTGTCGATCGCGGCCTGGGCGGCGTTCTCGTCGCCGTAGTCGCGGAAGGTCAGGATGTCCTTGAGCTCCGGCACGGCCAGCGCCTCGCGCCGCACGCTGGCGGGGAACTCGCCGCCGTCGTGGTCGACGATGCCGATGGTGGTGCGCAGCGGCGGGTCGTCGCCGCCCAGCGCCACCCCGAACAGGGTGGCCAGGGCGATCGGCGCCACCAGCGTGATCAGCACCGCGGTGCCGTCCCGCAACCGGCTGCGCAGTTCGTGCAGGCTCACCACGAAAAGGGCTCTCACGTCCGCGTCCGCCCTCTAGTCCCGCAGCGACTTGCCGGTCAGGTGCAGGAACGCGGCCTCCAGGTCCGGTTCCACCACCTCCACGCCCGTCACCGCGGCGATGCCCGCCAGCGCGCCGATCAACGCGGGCAGCAGGTGCCGGCCGCCCGCGGCCAGCAGCCGCACCGACTGCGAACCGGTGACGATCGCCTCGCTCACCCCGTCCACGCCGCGCAGCTCCTCCGCGGCACGGGTGACGTCGCCGTCGAGGACCAGCTCGATCCGGTCGGCGCTGCCCAGCCCGGCGACCAGCTCCTCCTTGGTGCCCTCCGCGACGAGCGAGCCGTGGTCGATGATCCCGACCCGGGTGCAGACCCGCTCGACCTCCTCCATGTAGTGGGAGGTGTAGAGCAGGCTCATCCCGCCGGCGACCAGCGCCTCCACCCCGTCGAGGATCGCGACGCGGCTCTGCGGGTCCACGCCCACCGTCGGCTCGTCCAGGATCAGCAGCGACGGCTCGTGCAGCAGCGCCACCGCGATGTTGCAGCGGCGCTTCATGCCGCCGGAGTAGGTCTCCACCCGGTCCTTCGCGCGGTCGCGCAGCCCCACCATCTCCAGCACCTCGTCGATGCGCCCCGCCAGGGCGCGCCGCGGGATGCCGTGCAGGCGGCCGAAGAACCTCAGGTTCTCCAACGCCGTCAGCTCCGGGTACAGCGCGATCTCCTGCGGCACGTAGCCGATGCGGGACTTGGCGACGGCCGGGTCGTCGGACAGGTCCGCGTCACCCACCCGCACCGAGCCCTCGTCCGGGCGCAGCAGCCCGACCAGCATGGAGATCGTGGTGGTCTTGCCCGCCCCGTTCGGCCCCAGCAGCCCGTAGGCCTCGCCGGCGTCGATGTGGAAACCCACACCGTCGACGGCGGTCTTGTCTCCGTAGCGCTTGCGCAGCCCGGCGCACTGCAACGCGGGAGGCGCGGTGGAGGTGCGGGGTAAGGAAGCCATCGGCGTCGAGGTCACTGGGTCCCTTCCGCGGCGCGCCCCGACACGGAATCCGGCTCGGACACGCCCACGACGTTGTTGGCCAGCCGCTGGCGTGTCACGTCGACGCTGATGCGCACGTCGAGCGGGCTGTTGCCGGTGATCGTATTCCACTCCAGGGAATTGTCCACGGCGTCCGATCCGCCCCATTCGGCCGAGGAGTCGATCACCACGGCGGCGGGCATGAGGGAGAACCCGCCGGGCTGGTTGCCGTGCACCCGGTTGTTCACCAGCGACACCCGCTCGGTGCCGATCAGCGCGATGCCCACCCCGGAGATCGGCGGACCCGCCGCGCCCAGCGCCTCGGGGTCGTCGCCGCCCGCGGCGAGCGTGTTGTCGTGCACGTCGTTGTCGGCGACCAGGCAGTCCCGCACCCCGCCCTCGGGCTCACCGGGGTAGACCTGGTTGAGCAGCAGCATCCCGGCCGCGTTGCCGTGGCAGCGGTTGCGCAGCACCCGCGCGAAGCTGGAGTTGTCGACGAACACGCCGAACGCGTTGCCGACGCACTCGTTGTCGGCGACCACGGCGTCGGCGCGCGAGCAGAACGCCAACGCGATCCCGGCGTACCGGCTGCCCTCGCCGCGGCAGCGCGACACCTCGATGTCGGACGACTCCCGCACGTACAGGCCCCAGATCGTGTTGTCGACCGCCTCGACATCGTGCAGTCGCAGGCCGTTGACGGTGTGGGCGTACACGCCGGCGCCGGAGAACCCGCGCACGGTCAGGCCCTCCACCGCCACCTCGCCGATGCCGCCCGCGGTGTCGGTGTCGGCGCCGTGCACGACGATGCCGCTGACGACGTCCGGCGGGGCGTCGTGCAGCGGCGGCACGGCGGACGGCGCGACCGGCCCCGGCACCAGCACCGTGCGGCCCGCGCCCGCGCCCCTCAGCGTCACGCCGGGGTGGGCGATGACGACGTTGCCGCTGTGGACGCCCTCGGCCAGCTGCACGGTCGCGCCGGGGCCGCCGCGGTCCAGCGCCTCCTGGACCGACTGGCCCGGCTCCACCCGGATCACGGTGTCCGCGGTGTGCGGCGCGGTCTGGTCCAGCGTCTGGTTCACGGCCATCGTTGCTCCTCGTCGGTGGTAGCGGTCAGGATCCAGTGCGCGACGACCCGGTCGCCGGGCCACCCCCAGCGGGCCTCGGCGACCACGGCCGCCGCGCTGCGTCCCGGCGCCAACCGGGTCAGCGCGGCGGCGTGGCTCGCGCCGTGCACGCTGTAGGCGCTGGTGTTGCCCAACGCGATGCCGGTGGTCTTCTCCACCTCCGGGGCCGCGCCCGCCAGCAGCGGACCGGCCCACTCCCGCGCGGCGTGGGGCACGTCGCCGCGGGCCCGGAAGTCGTGCCAGCTGAACCCCGGCGGCCGCCCGCCGACGGCCTTGATGAAGCACTCCTTCACCGCGACGCTCGCCGCGGCGGCCAGCTCCGCGTCGGGGTGCAGCCCGTGCTCCTGCGGCGTGGTGACGTGCCGCAGGTAGGCCGGGCCGCTGTAGGCGATGGCGCGGGTGACGCGGCCGATGTCGACGATGTCCACGCCGAACAGCACCGGCCGCCCGCCCGTGACCTCGCCGAAGAGCGTGTCGATCACACCGGCGCCCCGACCACCCGGTCCAGGAAGCCCAGCAACCGGTCGGAGTACTCCTCGGGGGCCTCGATCATCGGGATGTGCCCGCAGTCCTCGACCGCGACGAACTCGGTGTCCGGGCGGCCCGGCACCACCTGCTCCCACGGGTCGATCGGCGTCATCCGGTCGTGGCGGCCCCACACGTACAGCGACGGGCAGGTGATCCGCTCCAGCGCGGGCTCCACCCGGTAGGTGCGGGTGGCGCGGATGCTGCGGGCCATCGACAGCATCGCCGGGCCCTGCCGCAGCAGGTCCGCGGTCTCGGTGAGCTGCTCGCGGGTGAACAGCGCCGGCCCGTGGAACAGCGCCTTCATCATGGTGTCCTCGAACTCCGGCCCGGACGGCTGCACGCTGGCGCGGCGGTCCACGTTGAGGCCCACGTTCGGGTCCGGGGTCAGACCGGGCGCGCCGGACACCGCGATGCCCTTGACCCGGCCGGGGAAGCGGCCCGCCAGGTCGATCGCGACCAGCCCGCCCAGCGAGTTCGCGCACACCACGACCTCGTCGACGCCGGCCTCGTCGCACGCGGCCAGCAGCTCGTCGCCCAGCCGCTCGATGGACCCGGCGATGCGGCTGTCCACCGCGCAGATCGGCTCGACGGTGCGCAGCACCGGCCACCCGGCGGCGGTCAGCCGACGCACCGGGTCGTCCCAGATCCAGCCGCCGGCGAACAACGCGGACATGAACACGACCGCGGGCCGCGACTCCTCGCCCGTGATGTGCTCGAAGGTGAAGGCAGTCATGGGAACACTCCAGATCAGAAGAGGGCGCCGGGGATGGGGGTCCACCCGCAGTCGCAGGACTTGTCGGGGTGTTCGCGGTCCAGCGTCACCACCGACGCGCAGTCGGGGCAGCGGGCGTAGACGCTGTCCCGCAGCGGCACCCACACCCCGGTCGCCGCCCCCGTGCACAGGCCGCCGCGGAAGAACCTCCGCATCGCCCGCTGGTGGGGCCGGGCGTGCACGGCGCGCACCGCGTCGACCGAGTCGAACGCCGTCAGGGTGTACTTGCGCAGCCCCACGTCGAAGCTGCTCGCGCCGAGGAAACCCTTGGAGGCGCGCAGGCCCTTGACGATCTCGACGCTGAGCAGGTCCACGTCGGCGGCCTCGGCGCCGTCGCGGATGTCGAGCCACGTGAGCACCAGGGCGCCCGGCGCGACACCGGCCGCCGACGCGCGCGCCGGGGTGCGGGAGCTGACGCCGAACTCGCGGTCGCCGTCGGAGGCGGGCACGAACCGGGCCGTGTAGCCGAGCGCGTCGGCCACCGCGAGCCGGTCGAACACCCGGCGCGCGTGCACCCCGCCGTCGCGCGCGGTCAGGACGTCCACCCCGGACACCTCGACCGCGCCGCCCGTGCCGGGCATGCCCAGGTAGGCGTCGCGGTGCACGGCGCGCAACGTCCACGCCACGACCGCCGTGCCGCCGGTGACGACCGGGTCGTCGGCCTCCAGCTTCAGCTCGGCGAACCGGGTGAGGACCGCGGCGACGTGCCCGGTCAGGGCGTCGCCGGTGAGGGGTTCGGCGGTGTCGGGGTCGGCGAACGACGTCACCGCGGCGGTGATCGCGGCCGGGTCTCCGGCGCTCCACGCGGCGACGTGCCGCCGGGCCGCCTCGGCCAGGTCGGGCACCACCGGGTCTGTGGTGGCCGGGTCTTCGACCGTCGGGTCTGTGGTGGTCGGGTCGGTGTGGGTCGGGTTGGCGCCGGTCAGTTCCACCCGCCCACCGCCTCCACGACGTCGTCCTCGGGCAGCCGCGCCGACACCAGCGCCACCGCGAACGCCAGGTCGGCGGTGTGGCTGATCGACACGCCGATCCGCCCGCCGGCGCCGGTGTCCGCGTCCTCCGACAGCCCGTCCAGCAGCCGCACGCCCGGCGGGTGGCCGTGCATGCACGCCGTGGTGCGGGCGCACATCGCCGACGGTTGCGGCAGCACCTCCACCCGGCCCAGGTGCCGCGCCGTGGCCGGCAGGCCCAGCAGCGACAGCACCGCGTACTTCGCCGCCAACCGGCCCGCCCAGTGCTGCAGGGTGCGGCCCGCGGCGGACCGCAGCCGCTCCTCGCGGGAGTAGACCTCCTCCAGCCGCATCGGCCACACCAGCTGCCGGGGCGCAGTCAGCCCGTCCAGCACGACCGCCGCGCTGCCCCAGCGCCTCATGCCGCCGACTCCGCCCGGAGCCTGCGCACCGCGGTCGGGTCGGCCATGCTCAGGCACCGGCCGCCGACGCCGCGGTGCAGCCCGGCGAGCGTCTTGCTGTCGCCGACCTCCACGCACGTGTCCACGTCGGCCAGCCGCCGCACCGTCTCCGCCCACCGCACCCGCCCGGTGAGCTGGTCGATCAACGCGTCGGTGATCGTCGCCAGGTCCGTGGTGGGCTCGGCGGTGACGTTCGGGACCACCGGCACGGACGGTGGCCGCATCGGGGTGGCGCGCACCGCCTCCGCCCAGTCGTCCACCGCGCCCGCCATCAACGGCGAGTGGAACGCGCCGCCGACCTTCAACGGCACCACCTTGCGGGCGTCCACGGCCAGCTCCGCCAGACGCAGCAACGCGGGCAGCGCACCGGACACCACGATGTTGTCGGGCCCGTTGACCAGGCCGACCACGGCGGGCTCGCCGGGCGCCGACGCCTCGGCCGCCAACTCCGCCACCCGCTCCTCGGTCAACCCGAGGACCGCGGACATGCCGCCCACGAGGGGCAGCGCGGCCATCAGCCGGGAACGGGTCGCGACCAGCCGCAACGTGGCCTCCACGTCCAGCACGTCCGCCGCGCACAACGCGCTCAGCTCGCCGACGCTGTGCCCGGCGACGACGTCCGGGGCGTGTCCCCGCGACCGCAGCACCTCCAACGCCGCCAGGTTGCACGCGGTCACCACCGGCTGGGCGACGTCGGTGGCGACCAGCCGCTCCAGCGGGCCGCGCGCGCACAGCTCCGCCAGCCCGCCGTCGTCCAGGCCGGCGTGCACCTCGTCGGCCACGGCGAACACGCGCGCGCCCACCGGGTCGCGGCGCAGCCAGCCGCCCATGCCGACGCGGACCGTCCCCTGGCCCGGGAACAGATACCCGATCATGAGTCCTCCGTTGGTCCCGATGCGCGGACGTCTACATCCGGCGGCGACGGCCGACCGCCGCCGCCGCGGGCTGCTCGGTGCCCAGGAACCCCAGCAGCAGCTTGCCGACCAGCTCCGGCTGGTCCAGCGGGATCCAGTGGCTGGCGTCGTCGACGCGCTCGTAGCGCCACGGGCCCTTGACGAACTTCGCCGACCCGACCATGCCCTCCTCGAGCAGCGCCTTGTCGCCGCTGGACCAGATGCCCAGCGTCGGCGCGAACACGGGCGGGAAGTTGCCCTCCACCCGCAGCTCGGCCTCCGGCGACCGGTTGGCGCGGTACCAGTTGAGGCCCGCGGTCAACGCGCCCGGCTTGGCCAGCTCCCGCAGGTAGCGCTGGTGGTCGCCCTCGCCGCCGATGATCTCCTTGAACAGCCGCCACCCGTTGCGCCGCAACAACTGCTCGCTGACGCCGGGGAACTGGTAGAGCAGCATGTACCAGCTCGCGGCGCGCTGCTGCACCGTCTGCGTGGCGAACACGCCGGGGTGGCCGACGGACAGCACCGCGAGGTGGTCCACCCGCCGCGGCATGAGGAACGCGTACATCCACGCCACGGCCGCGCCCCAGTCGTGGCCCACGACGTGGGTCTTCTGGATGCCCAGCTGCATGGTGAGCGCGACGACGTCGTTGACGATCGTGCGCATCGAGTAGGCGTCGACGTCCTGCGGCTTGGACGACTCGCCGAAGCCGCGCAGGTCCGGCGCGATGACCCGGAACCCGGCGTCGACCAGCATCGGGATCTGGTGCCGCCACAGGTAGTGGGAGTCGGGGAAGCCGTGCAGCAGCAGCACCGGGTCGCCCTCGCCCTGGTCGACGTAGGCGATCTCGACCCCGTTGACCTGCGCGCGGGCGTTGATCAAGCTGTTGTTGGCGGTCACACCGTCTCCCTGAAAAGCCGTTCGGCGAAGAACTCGCTGAACCCGAACTCGGGCACGTCCTCGGGGCTGACCATGTTGAGCAGGCCGGTGACCTGCGCGGCGAAGTTGTCCGTCATGAGGTCGCGGACCCGGCGGCGCCGCTCGGCGGCCTCCGGGCCGAACTCGCAGTGCAGCTTCGCGACGATCTCCGCGCCGAAGTGCAGCCGGCCCATCCGGAAGTCCCGCTCGGCCAGGTAGGGCGCGAACGCGGCGGGCGACCAGTCGTCGCCGGCGAGCAGGATGCCGCACACCGCGCGCGAGTCCCGCAGCGCCGAGGACAGACCGGTGCCGAGCACGGTGTCCGCGGCGCCGGCCTCGTCGCCGATCAGCACCACGCCGTCCACGACGGGCGGACGCTCGGGCACGGCCTTCACCGACGGCCACAGCTTGAGCGGGCCGAGGGGCACCGCGGCGGCGTACACGGACTTGCCGCGGTCGGGCAGGCACTCCAGCTCGAAGTCGGCGATGAACCGCTCGACGCCGTTCGGGCCGCGGTAGCGGTCGCGGTTGGCGGTGGGGAAGTTGATGTACAGCCGGGCGACGCCGTCGCCCTGCGGGAACACCATGAACATCTTGTCGGCCTCGGTGCCCATCGCCTGCACGTCCATCGGCCAGTCGTCCAGGCCCGACACGCGCAGCCCGCCGCCCCAGTGGTGCACCGAGGTCTCCATGGTGACGCCGACCTGGCGGCCCACCGTGCAGCCGCGCCCGGTCGCGCCCAGCACGATCCGCGCCCGCACCTCGTGCTCGCCGGCGTCGGTGTGGTAGGTCACCACCGGTTCCGGGCCGGGCGTGACGCGGACCTTGCGGACGCCCATGACGATCCGGCCGCCGTTGCCGTGGGCCTGCTCGACCATCAGCTCGCACACCGTGTGGTGCGGGAACGACATCGGCCCGCCCACGCCGGGGACGAACCGGGTCATGTCCACGACCTCGGCGTCGTCGGGCGCGACGGTCTCGTCCCACTGCACCCACTCGCGGATCTCCCACGCGCCGCCGACGCCGAACGCGTCCTCCACGCCGAGCAGCTGCGCCTCGCGCATGCCCCACGGGGCGATCCACTCGCCGCGCACGATGTCGGTGTAGGTGTCCTGCTTCTCCAGCAGCAGCACCGACACGCCGTGCGCGGTGAGGTTCGCCGCCGCCGAGGCGCCCGCGATGCCGCCGCCGACGACGACCACGTCGACCTGTGCCGTGCCCGTGGAGGTCATCCCTGCCACCTCTCCCAGTGCGTGCGCTCCGCGGCGGGGTGCCGTCGCGCGGGGCGGAAGTCGGTGCCGACGGTGTAGGCCACCGGCACCATGCACACCTGGGTGACCCCCGAGGGGATGCCCAGCAGGGCGCCGACGTGCTTCTCGAACGGCAGGTGCAGGCCGGTGATCGTGGAGCCCAGGCCGCGGCTGCGCAGCGCGAGCTGGAACGACCACACGGCGGGGAAGATCGAGCCGTAGAAGTTGCTGGCCCGCATGGCGCCCAGCCGCACGTCCTCCTGCCAGGTGCCGACGTTGCGGCGGCCCGCGGCGGTGCGCACGTACTCCTCGTCGATCGCGCCGATGTCCGGCGGGCGGCCCAGCACGCACGGGATCACCAGCACCGGCACCCGGGCGAGGATGTCGACCAGGGTCGCGGCGGAGGCGTTGTTGCGCTGGTTCTGCGCGTTGTTGCGCCGCCGCCCCGACCGGGTCAGCACCTCCCGCTGGTGGAAGTTCCAGGCGTGCCGCACGACGGTGGCCAGCTCGTCCTTCACCGACTGCTCGGTGACGACCAGCCACCGCCAGTTCTGCTGGTCGTTGGCCGTCGGGGCCTGCACCGCGACTTCGAGGGCCTGCTCGACGACCTCGCGGGGCACCGGCCGGTCGAGGTCCAGCCGGCGGCGCACCGACCGGGTGGTGGTCAGCAACCGGTCGGTCTCCGCCACGTCGAACGGCGTCCCGGCGGGGGCCGACGACGGCGCCGCCGCGGTGGTCACGGCGCGCCCAGGACGGTGACGCCCCGCACCGATCCGGCGGCGGCGCTGAGGACCAGCGCCCGTTCCACCGGCCCGTCGAGCTCCGACTTGGTGACGTACCCGGACAGCCCGCCGACCTGCGGGGTGGTCAGCCCGGCCACGGCGGGAGCGACGCCGTCGCGCACCGCCAGGGCCGCCAGCGCCAGGTTCAGCCCGCCGGTCGCGGCCCGGCAGTCGCCGGTGTAGCCGGTGGTGGCGGTCAGCAGCTCGTCGGGCACGGCGTCGTGAACCGCGGCGGCCTGGTCGGCGTCGTGCTCGTCGCCGACGGCCGCCAGGAACAGCAGCCGCTCGCCGTCGGCGGTCACCTTCGCGAGGCTGCGCGCCACCAGGGTCCGCTCGTCCTCGCCGGCGCCGCCGACGTGCCCGCCGCCCACGACCTTCGCGTAGGGGGTGCCGCCGCGCTCGGCGCAGTGCCTGGCCGACTCGACGACCAGCGCCACCGCGCCGGACGCGGGCACCGAACCGCTGTTCACCCGGTCGTACGGGGTGACGTCCAGTCCTTCGGCGGCGAGCGCGGCCTCGTCGGCGGCGACCACGAGCACCACGTCGGCCTTGCCCGCGCGGATCGTCTCGACCGCGCAGTCCAGCGCGATGGACGCCGACGCGCCGCCGTTGCAGATCGTCGTCGTCGGGCCGCGCAGCCCCAGCGTCTGGCAGACCGCGCCGCCGGTGGCGTTGAGGACCACGTTGGAGAAGCTGAGCACGGCGGGCTTGTTCGGGTTGGCCAGGACGCTCTCGTCGAACCCGTCGGTGCTCTCCACCGACCCGGCGGCGGTGGCGAACATGACGCCCACGTTCTCGGCCTCGGCGCGGGACAGCTGCAGGCCCGCGTCCTCCCACGCCAGCCGCGACGCGGCGATCGCCATGCGGGACAGGTTGTTCATGTGCCGCCACAGCGACCGGGGCGCGAACGTGCGGCCGGTCAGCGACGGCTGCCCGCCCACCTGGCGGCGGCCCGTGGCGAGGGCTTCGGCGACCTCGGCGATGCCGACGCCCAGCGGGCCGACGGGACCGAGACCGGAGATCACCACGTCCGTCTCCGGCAGCCCGCCGGCGTCCGTGTCCGTGTCCGCCTCCGTGTCGGCCTCCGTGTCGGCGGTGGCGGGTCGGGGGGAGGTGAGCAGCAGCGACACGTTGTTGCCGCCGAACGCGTAGTTGTTCGACGCCACCACCGACATCGGCATCGGCCGGGCCGTGTCGGGCACGAAGTCCAGCCCGGACGGCGCCTCGCGGCCCTCGAAGCCGATGGTCGGCGGCGCGGTCTGGTGCTTGAGCGCCAGCACGCTCGCCACCGCCTCCACCGCGCCCGCCGCGCCGAGGGTGTGGCCGAGGAACGATTTGATGCTGCTGGTGGGGACCTGCGGCGCGCGGTCACCGAACACGGTGCGCATCACCTTGATCTCCATGGCGTCGTTGGCCGGGGTGCCGGTGCCGTGGCCGTTGACGTAGTGCACGTCGTCCGGGGTGAGGCCCGCGTCGGCCAGGGCGCGGCGCATCGCGGTGACGCCGCCGCGGCCGGTCGGGTCGGGCGCGGTGGCGTGGTGGGCGTCGGCGGACAGGCCGTACCCGGCGATCTCCGCCAACGGCGTGCCGCCCCGCGCCAGCACCCGATCCAGCGGCTCGACCACGACGAACGCCGCGCCCTCGCCGAGGTTGAGGCCGTCGGAGCGGCTGTAGGGGCCGCACGGCTGCGTGCTCAACGCGTGCAGCCCGGCGAACCCGGCGTAGGTGCCGAACAGCAGCGGGTCCACCCCGCCGGCGAGGACCACGTCCGCCTCGCCGGTGAGGATCTTGTCCTTGGCCAGGCCCACCGCGTTGCCGCCCGCCGCGCACGCGGTGGACACGAGGATCCGCGGACCCCGCATGCCCAGCGCGGCGGCGACGATGTCGCCGGTGGCGTGCATCGGCTGGTAGCCGCCGTCCGCGGCCGGCGTGGCCTGGCACTTGCCCAGCACCAGCCCGTACCGCTCGGGGTCCTGGTCGTCCAGTCCCGCCTGGGCGATCGCCTGGCGGGCCGCGACCAGCGCCAACCGGGACGTGCGGTCCAGGTGCGCGTCGGAGGGACCGGACTGCCCGTCGATCCACTCGTCGGGCACCTGCCCGGCATAACGGGCGTCGAACGCGTGGAACGCGTCGTCGGCGATCTCGGTGATCCCGCTGCGACCGGCGGTCAGCCGCTGCCAGAACTCCTGCGGGTCACGGCCGATCGCGCAGATCACGCCGACCCCGGTGATGACGACCGGTCGCAGCGCCATGGCGTGCTCCTTCTTCCCGGGCCCGATCAGATGATCGGGGTGCTCCAGCTCTTGGGCGTGACGTAGGGGCTCGTGAGGGTGGTGACGTCGGCGTCGCCGACGGTCAGCCGCAACCCGGCGGCGGCCAGGTCGGCGTCCAGGCGCGCCAACCCCAGCGGCGCGCCGAGACCGATGCTGTGCACGGCGTGCACCACGACGCCGACCTGCTCGCCGTCCACGGTGACCGGGGTGCCGGCCGCGGGGACGGTGTCGCCGCCGGAGAACCCGACGGTGCGGCGGGTCGCGCCGCCGGAGAACGCGGCCAGCACCGCGTCGCGGCCGATGAACGACTCCTTGGTGATGTCGACCAGCCAGTTCGCGCCCATGGTCAGCACGTCGGCGCCGTCGGCGTGCTCGTGGTGGGTGGGCTGGCGGACCTCCAGCATGGCCAGCTCCAGCGCCTCCTGGCCCGCGGGCGTGGCCTGCTCGACGGCCTTGGCCCACAGCGCCGCGGCCTGGTCGCGCGGCACGAGCACCTTGTAGCCGTACTCGCCGGTGACGCCGGTGCGGGCGAACAGCACGTCCACGCCGTCCCACGTGGTGTCCACCACGGACTCGAACGGCAGCGCGGCCAGCTCACCGTCGACCAGCCGGCCCACGACACCCCACGCGTAGGGGCCCTCCAGGCCCAGCAGGACCCGCTCGCCGGTCAGGTCGGTGATCTCGACCCGGTCGTCGCCCACGACGGACCGCAGGTGCTCCAGCAGGCGGGCGCCGCCGCCGACGGAGCTCTCCACGAGCATCCCGTCCTCGCGGCCCCACACGACGACCTGGTCGACGACCAGGCCCTGCTCGTCCAGGACGAGGCTGGTCATGCAGCGCTCGGAGGTCAGGTACTCCACGTCGCGGGCCAGGACCCGCTGCAGGAAGCCGCCGGCGTCGGCGCCGGAGACCTCCAGCACCCGCGAGCCGGACAGGTCCAGCACCGCGGCGCGCTCCCGGATCGCGGTGTACTCCTCGTCGAGCGTGGTGTAGCGCAGGGCCACGTGGGCCTCCTGCGCGGCGCCGTACTCGGTGCCCTCCGGGTGGACGTCGGCCAGCGGAGAGGTCAGCGAATCCATGGTGTTGTCAGGCCCTTCCGAGTGAGCTGCTGGGATCGGCGATGGTGAGCGAGCCTTCGGCGGCGACCTGGCCGTCGACCTTGGCCTCGACCTTGAACTCGCAGAACCCCGCGCCGCCCGCGGTGCGCTGCGCGGACAGCACGATCTGGTCGCCGGGCACGATCGGCCGGCGGAACCGCATGGACCGCACCCCGGCGAGGTAGCTGATCCGGCTGGAGCCGGCGAGGGAGAAGATGACACCGGACAGCTGCGCCATGGCCTCGATGACCACGACGCCGGGCAGCACGGCCTCTTCGGGGAAGTGGCCCTGGAACCACAGCTCGGTGCCGGTGACGTTCTTGATCGCCACACCGCTGACGCCCGCGTCGATCTTCTCGACCCGGTCCAGCAGCAGCATGGGCCACCGGTGCGGGAGCAGGTCGCGGACCTGGTCGTTGGTCAGCGCCGCGGTCTCGCGGGGCCGGGTGCCGTTGCGCATCATGCCCCGGTCAGGGAGTCGACCTTGGCGAGCTTCGGGTTGACGTGGTCGGCCAGCCGCGACACCGACCCGAACACCGACATGTCGCTGTCGTAGAGGGCGACGCCGAACTCGGCCTCGATCGCCACGTACAGCTCCAGCACGTCGAGGCTGTCCAGCTCCAGGCCGCGGCCGAACAGCGGCTGGTCGTCGGTGATCCACTCCGGCTCGATCGGCAGGTCGAGGCGGGACACGATCATCTTCTTGATCTGGGCGCAGGTCTGCAGGCGCGCGGCCGCCGTGGCGCGCAGTTCGTCGATGCTCAACTTCATCTCCCGGTGGATGGGTGTCAGGCCAGCCCGCCGCCGTTGGCGACGAAGGTCTCGCTGGTGATGTAGGAGGCGCGGTCCGAGGCCAGGAAGGTCACCAGCTGCGCGACCTCCTCGGGCGTGCCCATCCGGCCCAGCCGGATGCGCGACTCGTACTCCGCGCGGATCTTGGCGGGGATCGACTTCGTCATGTCCGTGGCGATGAACCCCGGCGCCACGCAGTTGGCGCGGACCCCGTGCGGCGCGGCCTCGTTCGACAGGGCCTTGGTGAACGCGATGATCGCGCCCTTGGAGGCGACGTAGTTGGTCTGGCCGGGGAACCCGCCGTCCAGGCCGCTGGACGACGACAGCGTCACGATCGACCCGCGCCGCTGGTGCTGCATGATCCGCAGCGCCTCGCGGCAGGCGAGGAACGTGCCGGTCATGTTGACGTCCATGGTTTCCCGGAAGTCCTTGGTGCCCATGACGACCATGAACCGGTCGCGGGTCACGCCCGCGCTGGTGACCAGGACGTCGAGCCGGCCGTGCTCGGCGCGCACGGCCTGGAACATGGCGCGCACGGCGGCCTCGTCGGTGACGTCGGCGCCCGCGGTGCTGGCGCTGCCGCCGTCGGCCTCGATCTGCGCGACCAGCTCCTTGGCCGGCTGCTCGGACCGCGAGTAGTTGACCACCACGTGCACGCCGTGGGAGGCGAGGTCGAGCGCGACCGCCCGGCCGATGCCGCGCGACCCGCCGGTGACCAGTGCTACCGAGCCTTCGGTGAACATTCGGCGACTCCAGCGTCTTCGTTCGGGAGCGTCTGCGCGCTGCGGCGGCCGGTCCGCCTCACGTGGCGCAGGACGCTAACGAAGCGCCCTTTCGGAGCTCTTTCGGTTCGTTATCCACTGTGTTGACCCGGTCACGGCACGTGCGCGACGCTGCCGGCATGAACGAGGTCGAGGTCGATGTGCTCGTGGTTGGCGGCGGGCCGGTCGGCCTGTCCGCGTCGGTCGAGGCGTCCCGGCACGGGCTGTCCTCACTGCTGGTGGAGCGGCACGCCGGCACGTCGATCTTCCCCAAGGCGCGGCTGATGTCGACCCGCACCATGGAGCTGGTGCGCGCGTGGGGCATCCAGGACGACGTGGAGCGGGTCGGGCTGCCGCGCGAGGAGAGCCTCGCCGTGGGCGTGGGGTCGTCGCTGCTCGCCGACGACTTCCACCACGAGGTCGCGGGCATCGCCTCCGACGCGCCGCACAGCCCCACCTACTCCTACATCTGCGCGCAGGACAAGTTCGAGGTGGTGCTGCGCGCCCTGGCGGAGTCGCAGCCGGGCGCGGACGTGCGGTTCTCCACCACGATGACCGAGCTGACGCAGGACGCGTCGGGCGTGCGGGCGGTGGTGGAGTCGGGCGGCCGGTCGACGGTGGTGCGGGCACGGCACGCGGTGGCCGCCGACGGTGGCCGCAGCGGCGTCCGCGCGGCGCTGGGCATCGGCGTGGAGGGCCCGCCGCCGCTGGGGCACATGGTGAGCATCATGTTCGAGGCCGACATCGCGCACCTGCTGCGCGACCGCATGTGCGCGCTGTACTTCCTGCGCAGCGCCATCCCGTGCGCGGTGGAGGCGGTGGACAACGACCGCCGGTGGATCGTGCAGACGGGCTACGACCCGGCGGAGGGCGGCAGCGTCGAGGACTTCACCGATGAGTTCTGCGTGGAGATCGTCCGCGCCGCGGTGGGGTTGCCGGACCTGGACGTGACGCTGATCGGCGTGTCGCCGTGGTTGCAGCAGGCCGTGGTCGCCGAGCGGTTCCGCGCGGACCGGGTGTTCCTGGCGGGCGACGCCGCGCACGTGTCGACGCCGCAGGGCGGGTTCGGCATGAACTGCGGCATCCAGGACGCGCACAACCTGGTGTGGAAGCTCGCGGCGCGGCTGGGGTGGGGCGCGGGGGAGGCGTTGCTGGACAGCTACGCCGCCGAACGGCACCCGATCGGCGAGCGGACCGTCGAGGAGAGCCTGCGCAACGCGCTGATCACGTTCGACATGATGGAGGGCAAGCTGAGCATGGCCGAGTCGCTGCGGCTGCAGGCGGGCCGGCGCAGCGTCGAGGGGCTGGTGCTGGGGTTCCACTACGACTCGACCGCGGTGGTGCCCGACGGCACCCCCGCCCCGGCGCCGGAGGACCCCTACCGCACCTACGTGCCCACGGCCCGCCCCGGCCACCGCGCGCCGCACGTGTGGCTGGACCGCGCGGGCGCGAAGGTGTCCACCCTGGACGTCCTGGGCGCCGGGTTCACGGTGCTGACGCCGGCCGGCAGCGGCTGGGCGCAGGCGGCGAAGGAGGTCGACGCGCGGGTGCCGGTGGAGTCGGTGGAGATCTCCGCCGACGGGTCGGCGGCGACCGACTCGCCGGAGTGGGCGGCCGCGTACGGGGTGGGCGCGTCCGGCGCGGTGCTCGTCCGCCCGGACGGCCACGTCGCGTGGCGCACCACCGCCCCGGCGTCGACCGCCGCCCTCACCGCCGCCGTGGACACCGTCCTGAGCCGCTGACCCGCGCCGACCCCGCCGGCCGTCGACCCGCCGATGCCCCTCCGCCCGGACGAACCGGAGGGAGGGGCATCGGCGTGCGGGCGCGCCACGACGTCGGGGACGCGGGCG
>NZ_JBHTLK010000092.1:11196-25088 GCF_042678885.1 Saccharothrix hoggarensis | reverse complement strand
CACGCCGAGCCGGCGCAGCGCGGCGGACTCCGTGTCGTCGCGCCCGGCGACCCGGCCCACCACGGCCACCGCCGCGTCGAGGTCCAGCATGTCCAGCTCCACCAGCCGCGCCTCGGCGTGCGCGACCAGCCCGACCAACCGCCGCCGCGACGTCACCACGACGCACGACGGCGGACCCGGCAGCAGCGGCAGCAGCTCGGTCGAGCCGCGCGCGTTGTCCAGCATCACCACCATGCGCCGGTCCGCGATGAGCGTGCGGAACAGCGCCGACCGCTCCTCCACCGTCACCGGGATGTCCGGCGACGGCACGCCGAGCGTGCGCAGGAAGCGGCTGAGCACCTCGCCCGCGCCCAGCGGCTCCTGGTTCGGGTCGAACCCGTGCAGGTCGACGTACAGCTGGCCGTCCGGGAAGTCCTCCCGCACCCGCTGCGCCCAGTGCAGCGCCAACGCGGTCTTGCCGACGCCGGCGGGGCCCGTGACGACGAGGACCAGCCCGCCGCCGGGGTAGTCGGCCAGCAGCCCGTCCAGCCGCTTCAGCTCGTCGTCCCGGCCGATGAGGGACACCGAGGCGCGGGGCAGCTGCGCCGGCGTGATCGCGGGCGTCGCGTCCGCCGCCGTCCGCAGCGCCATCGGGCGGGTCGGCCGCTCGGGCTCGGGGTTCTCCCCCGACAGCACGGCCTGCTGGAGCTTGCGCAGCTCCGGCCCCGGCTCGACGCCCAGCTCCTCGACCAGCACCCGGCGCGCCTCCCGGTAGACGGCCAGCGCCTCGGCCTGCCGCCCGGCCTGGCACAGCGCGCGCATCAGCAGGCCGTGCCCGCGCTCGCGCAGCGGGTGCTCGCCGACGAGCGTGGTCAGGGACGGCACCAGCTCCGCGCCGCGCCCGATCAGCAGCAGCAGCTCGGCCCGCTCCTCCAGCACGGCGAGCCTGCGTTCGGCCAGCCTGCCCCGCTCGACCTCCGCGAACAGGCCGACGACGCCGCCGAGCGGTTCGCCCCGCCACAGGCCCAGGGCCTGGTCCAGCGTGGTGGCCGCGGCCACGAGGTCGCCGCCCGCCCGCAACCGGGCCGCCGCGGCCACGCCGCGCTCGAAGTCGTCCAGGTCGACGGCGTCCTGGTCGACCCGCAGCAGGTAGCCGTCGCCGGCGGCGGTCAGCAGCTCGGCCGGCGCGCGGCGGGCCCGCCGCGGCTCCAGCGCCCGCCGCAGCCCCGCCACGTAGGTCTGCACGAGGTTCACGGCGCTGCTGGGCGTGTTGTCGCCCCACACCGCCTCGATGATCTGGTCCCGGCTCACCGGCATGTTGCGCGCCAGCAGCAGCACCGCCAGGACGGCGCGCTGCTTGGCGGCGCCGAGGTCCACCTCCCCGCCGCCGCGCACCGCCCGGAGCAGGCCGAGCACCTCGAACCGCAAGGGCTCCCCGCCGCCGTCTGCCACCGACCGATCCTTCACCGAAGGTTGTGCCCCCCACAACGGAGCCTAGGAGATCACTTCAGTCGGGCTCCAGTCGTCCTGTAGCCGCATTCTTACGCTAAGCGTGTCCGATCAACCACACAGGGCGAACCCCGGTGCGGGAGGTTGGGCCAGACAGCGGAACACCCGTTGCTCTCCATGAACGACGAGGGCGGGCCGGCGTGCAAGGGGCATCCAGCCCGCGGCGGCGGAACGCCGGCCTGCCCTCGTCCCCTTCTCCACCGGAGCGGGGCCATCCGGTAGGGGATGGTCACGACTCCCTTGCCCTCCCCAGTGGAAGGGGCCGTGACCGGGATCCGAACCCCCGGTCACGGCCCCTTCTCGCGCGCCTAGGCGACCTCTTCGAGCTCCCGCGGCCCGTCCGCGTCGGCGGCCCTGGCGGCCTTCCGGCGGCGACGCACCGCCACGACGACGCCGACGACCACCGCGAGGGCCATCAGCACCCACATCACCCCGTTGAACACGGACTCGATGTACTTCGCCGACGCGCCCGCGGCCGAGCCGATGCCGATGTGCAGCGCCGACCAGCTCACCGCGCCGGCGATGGACGCGGGCAGGAACCGGCGGTACTCCAGCTTCGAGGCGCCCGCCGACGCGGGCACGAGGGTCCGCACCACCGGCATGAACCGGGCGAAGAACACCGCCCACGCGCCACGGCGGCGCAGCAGCGCGCCCGCCTTGTCCCAGTGCTCCTGGCCGATCCGGCGGACCACCTTCGTCTCCCGCAGCCGGTCGCCGTACCTGCGGCCCAGGAAGTAGCCGATGCTGTCGCCCGCCACCGCGCACACCGACACCACCAGCCACATGACCAGGAACCGCGGCACGGTCGTCACCGTCGTGGAGGCCAGGAGCAGCGCGCTCTCGCCCGGCGCGATGAAGCCCACGCCCAGCGTGCACTCCGCCAACGTCAACGCGCCCGTCACCGCGAGCACCGCGGGTTGGGGCAGACCGGCCAGCCCTTCCAGGGCGTCGGTCAGCAAGGCCATGGTTCATCCCCCTGTGGATCATGACGAGCACCGGTGTGCAGGCTAGGGGGAGTCCACCGCGGCCACGTCGTCGGGCGCATCGGACCGGGGGGTGACCGACCACCAGACCCCGGTCGTACGAGGGGTGGCCGAAAGTCGGGGACGCGCCGTACGGCACAACCCCGAGATGAATGGTCGTCGCTTTTCGGAACGGTTCGCGCGCCGCCGCCGGCGGATCACCGCCGGCGCGGTCGGGAACCGTCAGCGCGCGTCGACCACGCCATTCTTGGCCGTGCCCACGAATCGGCACCACTGCTCGACGCCGAAGTCCAACTCGCCGGCGCTCCGGTTCTTCGAATCACGCACGCCCGCGCCGGACGGGTCGAACGCGATCTCCACGCACTCCGGACCTCCGGCGGACGACCGCGTGCTCTTGCGCCACTCCCGTGCCATGCCAGTTCACCTCGAAGGTCAGGCCAGCTCCCGCGCCACCCGCTCGATCAGCGCGGACGACGCGGCCGGGTCGAGCGAGTCGGCGCAGAGGCGCGCGAAGAGGTCGGAATACCTGGCGACGTCCGACGGCTGTTCCAGGTAGACGTCGCTCCTCGCGCTTTCGAGGTAGACCACGTCCGGGTCGAACCGCTCGGGAAAGGCGAGGATCACGAACGGGCCGTCCATCGCGGCGTGGCCGCCCGCTTCGAAGGGGACGACCTGGAGCGTGATGTTCGGCTGTTCCGCGAGGTCGCGCAGCCGCCGCAGCTGGTCCGCCATCACGTCCCGGCCGCCGACGAGCCGCCGCACCGCCGCCTCGTCCACCACCGCGTGCAGGCGCAGCGGGTCGTCCTCCAGCAGGAGCGCCTGGCGCGCCTTGCGCAGCTGCACCCGGCGGTCGACCTCCGCGGGCGCGGCGTCGGGCAGGACACCGCCGATCAACGCCCTCGTGTACGCCTCGGACTGGAGCAGGCCGGGCACCATGAGGCCCTGGTACGTGCGCACCGACGCGGCGTCCGCCTCGAACCCGACGTACCGGCCGGGCGCGATGTCGCCGAACTCGTCCCACCACGCCTTGCGCCGCGCGTCCCGGGCCAGCTGCACCAGCTCCTCCAGCGTCGCCGGGTCCGCGCCGTACGCGGCGAGCATGTCGCGGACGTCGCGCGGGGTGACGCCGACGCGGCCGGTCTCGATGCGGCTGATCTTCGAGGCGGAGCACTCCAGCCGCGCACCGACCTCCTCGATGGTCAGGTCGGCCGCTTCCCGCAGCCGGCGCAGCTCGCTGACCAGCCGGCGCTTGCGCAGCGTCGGGCTGCTGCCCCGTGGCATCCGCACACCTCCCATGGCGACCGCTCCAGTCTGTGGCCGGCGGCGTGACGGGCAAAGGGACGTCATCCATTCGTGTAGTGCAACTTGCAGTCGGTCGCACCCGGTCGCAGGCTGCTGGAGCACACCACCGCCCGGAAGGAGCGCCGAAGGTGTCCGTCACCGTCTTCAGCCAGCTCGACCGGTCCCTGCACGAGCACCTGGACGCGTTGGTCCGCCTGGCGTCGACCGGCGACGACGAGACGGCCGCCGAACTGGCCCGCACCGAGCTGCCGCGCGTGGTGGCCGTGGTGGAGGCGCTGCTGGACGAGCACACCCCGGACGAGCACGGCCGCTGCCCGACGTGCCGCACCCGGTGGTGGAGCCGCCGCCGGCCCGCCCCGTGCCGCGCCTACCTCGGCGCGCAACTGTGCCTGACCGTGGTCGGCGAGGACTCGCCCGTTCCGCGCAAGCGCTTGCGCAGCGTGGGTTAGCGCCCCTTGGACGAGCGGGCACGGCCCGCTCCGGTCGGGCGACGCGCCTTCCCCCGAGGCTCTCAGCGCCCCCGACCCGAACCGCAGCACCGGTCCCGCCTCCCCCCGACCGGGACCGGTGCTGTGGTCACCCCCGTCGCGTCCGACCGCGTTGTGCCCCACCCCTCGTGCCGCACCACGCCGCGCCCGAACGGGCAGTATCCGACCGGGCGGTGGCCGACCGCGCTGTGCCCGAACGGCCGGTGCCCGACCGGCGGTGTCCGAACGCGACGCGTCCGAACAGGACCGCTCAGACCCGGACGGGTTCGAGGCCGTCGTGCTCCGGGTCCACCAGGTACACGCGGGCCGCCGAGATGTCGAAGTACATGCCGACCAGGCGCAACGACCGGGTGGCCACGGCCTCGCGCACGCTCGGGTACGCCATGAGGTTGTCCAGCTGCTGCGCGACGTTCGCCACCGCGAGCCGCTCCACCACCGGCAGCTCCGACTCGCTGCCGTGGAAGCGGATCAGGCTCGGCTCCACCGCCTTCAACCACGAGTGCAGCCGCGTGCCGGGGCGGGTCGAACCGTGGACCACCGCCTTCATCGCGCCGCAGTCCGAGTGGCCGCACACCGCGATCGTCTCGACCGCCAGCACCTCCACCGCGTACTCGATCGCCGCGCCGACGGAGTCGTCGTGCTCCAGCGGCACGAGGTTGCCGATGTTGCGCACGCAGAACAGGTCGCCCGGCCCGCTGGTCGTGATGAGGTTCGGCACCACGCGGGAGTCGGCGCAGGAGATGAACAGCTGCCGGGGGCGCTGGCCGCGCGCCGCCAGCTCCGCCAGGAACGGCCGGACCAGCGGCGCGGTGGTGCGCTCGAACTCCCGCATCCCGCGGATCATCGGGTCGGCGTCACCGCGCTGCCGGGGCACGGTGACGGCGTGCCGGCGCTGCCAGTGCGACCACGGCGCGAACCACCTGGGCAACGGCGACAGCGGCGTCTTGCGCAGCGCCGGGATGCCCTTCCTGGCCTTGCTGAACCACGTGTCGTGCACCTCGTCCACCTCGACGTGGCCGCCCAGCCGCTCGTACCCGACGCGCCAGTCGTCGATCGCCTCGTACGCGCCGTGGTCGAGGAAGTCGATGTGCAGCTCCAGCACGACGCGCTGCCCCAGCGGGATCTCGCGCAGCCGGCGCACCAGCCGGCCCGCGCCGAGGAACACCAGCGAGCCGCGGATCACCACGCGCCAGCCGTCCGGCTCCTGGTCGACGCGGACCGAGCTGCGGGTCAGCCGGTGCAGCGAGCGCAGCGCCGCCGCGGCGACGCCGAGCAGCACGCCTTCCACCAGCCCGAGCGCCACGACGCCGACGAGGGTGACCGCGTAGGCGGCGAACTCGCCGTGCCGCCACAGCGCGCGCATCCGGCGCACGTCCACCAGCCGCAGGCCCATGACCAGCAGCACGCCGCCCAACGCCGCCAGCGGGATCAGCTCCAGCACGGACCCGAGGGCCAGCACGAACACCGCGATCCACACGCCGTGCAGCACGGTCGACGCGCGGGTGCGCGCGCCGGCCGCGACGTTGGTGGAGCTGCGCACGATCACGCCCGTCACCGGCAGGCCGCCGAGCGCGCCGGCGACCGCGTTGGCCGCGCCCTGGGCGACGAGCTCCCGGTCGAGGTCCGCGCGCGGCCCGTCGTGCAGCTTGTCCACGGCGACGGCCGACAGCAGGGACTCGACGCTCGCCACCACGGCGACGGTCAGCACGGCGAACAGGACGCCGGCGACGGTGCCGGACGGCAGCTGCGGCAGCACGACCTGGCCGAGCGGGTCGTCGGGCAGGTCGACGCGGGCCACGTCGAGCCCGGTCGTGACCAGGGTCGCCGCGAGCACGGCCACCAGCGGCGCGGGCACGAGCACGGCGCGCGGCAGGCGGGGCCAGAGCACCATGACGGCGACGGTCAGCGCGCCGACCAGCAGGGCGGACCACCGCACGTCGGTGGTGAGCAGGCGGCCGAGGTTGTCGAACACGGACGTGGCCGCGGCGCCGCCGAGGACCACGGCGGCCTGGCCGACGGCGATGCTGACGCCGATGCCGGCGAGCATCCCGTGCACCACGGCCGGGGAGAGGGACAGCGCGAGGCGGCCGAGGCGGGTCAGCCCGAACGCGACCTGCACGAGGCCGGCGGCGAGCGTGATGGCGGCGGTGGCGGCCCAGCCGTACTCGGCGATGATGCCCGCGGTGACCACCACCATGCCCGCCGCAGGGCCGCTGACCTGCAACGGGGCGCCGCTGAGCGCCCCGGCGACGACGCCGCCGACGACGGCCGACACGAGGCCCGCCATGAGCGGCGCGCCGGTGGCGGCGGCGATGCCGAGCGACAGCGGCACGGCGATCAGGAACACCACGACGGAGGCGGGCAGGTCGTGCCGCAGCACGGTGGCGAGGCCGCCCGGTGGGCCGGCCGTGGTGTGCTCGCCGGCGTGGGACTTCTCGGGGCGCAGCCAGGTCATGTCGGGTCCTCTCGGCAGGAAGGTGTCGCGGGTAGGGGGCATCGCCCCGCGGTCGGCCGCGGGGTGTCGTCGTTCGGGAGAGGTGCCTACGACCGCGCTAAGGGCGGCAGCAGGCGCGGCCAGAAGGCGAGTCGGAACTCGGCCCCGGCGCGGTGGTGAGGGTTCGCCACGGTGGCACCTCCGTGTCGGCACAGGGGACGTGTCGGCACAGCCCGCGTCGCACAGGTCGCGTCCACACCATGATGACGACGAATTGCCTTGTCTCACAGCGGTTCCACCCGGACGTGTTGATCACCCGCCGGATCGTCACCCCTGGTGACGGCCGCTGCGGGGATCGGGTGTCACAGCCGGCCGACGGCGACGTAGGCGCGACGCACCGCGAACGCGCCCGCGCACAGTCCGATGAGGACGGCGGCGACGTGGCCGACGGCGGCGAACTCGGGGACCACGCCGAACCACCGCGCCCCTGCCAACGGGTACGCGACGAGGAGGGCGACCCACGGCAGGCGCAGCACGGCGGGCGCCAGCACGGTGGTCGAGCCGGCCGCGGCGAGCGCCACGTAGCCGGGGCCGACGTCGACGACGTCGGACAGGTCGCCGGGGTAGGCGCCGGAGGAGACGGCCAGGGCCGCCACGAGCGCCGCGCCGACGTGCCCGGCCAGGGCGACCGCCGACGCGCGCCACGACCCGACCTCGCGTTCCAGCGCGCCGAGGCACAGCGCGACCGCCACCAGGGCGAGGCCGGTGCGGATCACGCCGTCGCCGGCGGTGTCGAGCACGAACGCGCTGCCCAGCAGGGCGTTGACGGGGTGGTGGCCCAGGTTGTCGGTGTTGGTGCTCAGCGACTCCCGCACCTGCGCCGACATCCCGTCGGCGAACACGAACCGCGTCAGCAGCGCGAGGACCGCCACGGCCGACAGGTAGCCGGCCGTGGCGGGGTTCCGGCGGAAGTGATCTCGCACCGGGCCATGATCGGGGCAGCCGGCTCAGGCGTCCACTTGGGACCTGTCACCCGACCAGAGGGTGTGGAAGCTGCCCTCGCGGTCCGTGCGGCGGTACGTGTGCGCGCCGAAGAAGTCCCGCAGGCCCTGGATGAGGGACGCGGGCAGGCGCTCGGAGCGCAGGCCGTCGTAGTACGCCAGCGCGGACACGAACCCCGGCGCGGGCACGCCCGCGGACACCGCCTTCACCACGACCCGCCGCCACGCCTCCTCGGCCGACCGCACGGCGTCGCGGAAGTAGTCGTCCACGAGCAGGGACGGCAGGTCGGGCGCCTTGTCGTAGGCCTCGCGGATGCGGTCGAGGAACCGGGCCCGGATGATGCAGCCGCCGCGCCAGATGGTGGCCATCGCGCCCAGGTCCAGGTCCCAGCCGTACTCGGCGCTCGCCGCCCGCATCTGGTCGAAGCCCTGCGCGTACGCGACGACCTTGGACGCGTACAACGCCTGCCGCACGTCCTCCACCAGCGACGAGTCGCCCGCCACCGGCACGTCGGCCGGCCCGAACGCGGCGCGCACCGCGGTCCGCTGGCCGGCCCGCCCGGACAGGGACCGCGCGAACACCGCCTCGGCGATGCCGGTCACCGGCACGCCCAGCTCCAGCGCCTCCTGGACGGTCCAGCGGCCGGTGCCCTTCTGCTCGGCCTCGTCCGCGATGACGTCCACGAGGGCGGCGCCGGTGTCGGCGTCCACGTGGCCCAGCACCTCGGCGGTGATCTCCACCAGGTACGACTCCAGGTCGCCGGTGTTCCAGCCGCGGAACACCTCGGCGACGTCGGCGGGCGTCATGCCGCCGACCCGGTGCAGCAGGTCGTACGCCTCGGCGATGAGCTGCATGTCGGCGTACTCGATGCCGTTGTGCACCATCTTCACGAAGTGCCCGGCGCCGTCCGGCCCGACGTGCACGCAGCACGGCACGCCGTCGACCTTGGCCGCGATGTCCTCCAGCACCGGCCCGAGGTGCTGGTAGGACTCCTTCGACCCGCCCGGCATGATCGAGGGGCCGTTGAGCGCGCCCTCCTCGCCGCCGGAGATGCCCGCGCCGACGAAGTGCAGGCCGGCGTCCCGCAGGGCGGCCTCGCGGCGGCGGGTGTCGGCGTAGTGCGCGTTGCCGCCGTCGATCACCATGTCGCCCGGCTCCAGCAGGGGCACGAGCTCGTCGATGACGGCGTCGGTCGGGCCGCCCGCCTTCACCATGATGATGATCTGGCGCGGGGTCTGGAGGCTCGCGACGAGCTCCTCCAGCGTCTCGGCCGGCACGAAGTCGCCCTCGTGGCCGTGCTCGGAGACGAGCGCCTTGGTGCGGGCGTTGCTGCGGTTGTGCACGGCGACGCGGTAACCGTGCCGGGCGAGGTTGCGCGCCAGGTTGCTGCCCATGACGGCGAGCCCGGTGACGGCGATCCGCGCGGGTGCCTCGGAGGTGGTCATCTGCACAGCCTGCCGAAATCGGCGCTCGCGCGCACCTGTCCGACACCTCTGGACGCCCATTGCGCCGTGCGGCGTCCGTCACGCCTGTAACATCGTGAAACAACGGTGGAACGGGGGGCGGCATGGCCAGGGCGACGGTGCGGGACGTGGCACGGGCGACCGGGCTGTCCATCGCCACGGTGTCACGGGTGCTCAACGGCCAGGCGAACGTCGCCGAGCACACCCGGGAGCTGGTGCTGCGGACCGTCGCCGGGTTGGGCGCGGAGGCGCCCCGGCCGCGGGGCGCGAAGCCGACCGAGCCCGTCTACGTGCGCTGCCCGTACCTGCTCACCGACTACTTCGGGCTGATCGTGTCGAGCGTCGCGGAGACGTTGGCGCTGCACCACCGGCAGGTCGTGCTCAGCGCGGGCACGTCGGCGCGACCGGCGTCGGCGCTGGCCGGCCTGCCCGGCCGGTCGGACGTGGGCGGCGCGATCCTGATCCTGCCGCCGGAGCCCGCCGAGGAGCTGGTCCGGCTGCGCGACCGCGGCTTCCCGTTCGTCGTGGTGGACCCGCGCACCGAGCTGCCGCGCGACGTGGCGTCGGTGTCGGCGGCGCACTTCGCGGGCGCGCGCCGGCTGATGGCGCACCTGGTGGAGCTGGGCCACCGGCGGATCGGGATCATCGGCGGGCCCGGCGACTGGCAGGCCAGCGACGGCAGGCTCGCCGGGTACGCGGCGGCGTTGTCGGACGTCGGCGTGTTGCCCTCGCCGGAGCTGCTGCGGCACGTCGACGAGCCGACCACCGGGAACGGCTACCTCGTCGCCCGCGAGCTGCTCGACCTCGCGGACCGGCCCACGGCGCTGGTCGCGTTCAACGACAAGATGGCGGTCGGCGCGCTGCGGGCGGCCCGGGAACGCGGCCTCGACGTGCCGCGCGACGTGTCCGTCGCGGGGTTCGACGACCTCGACCTGAGCCGGGCCACGCGGCCGGAGCTGACCACGGTGCGGCAGCCGCTGCAGGAGATGGGCCGGATGGCGGTGACCCTGCTGATGCGGCTGCTGGACCGGCACGATCTGGAGGCGCTGCACGTGGAGCTGGCCACGGAACTGGTGGTCAGGGCGTCCACGGGGCCCGTGCCGCGCGTGTGACGCGTCCGCTGTTCCACCGCTTTTCACGGTATTTACCGGGCTGGACGCTCAGCCTTGACACCGGTTCCGGGCCATTGTTTCCTTTCACGTGCGGATAAGTTCCAGAATTGTTTCATCTGTTTCACGCCCGCTGACCCTGCGCACACCGTCGTGAAAGGAGTCCGAGGTGCCCTCATCCCACCGTCGGGCCTTCATCAGCACCGGCATAGCGGTGATCACACTCGCCGCCGCGGTCACCGCCTCCACGTCCACCGCCTCCGCCGCGGGCGAGACGGTCAACGTCTACCTGACCACCACCTCCGACGCGGGCGGCCGGACCGTCACCCGCGGCCTCGCCCAGCAGCCGTCCGTCGCGTTCAGCGCGAACGGCGGCAGCGCTGCCCACACCATCACCGTCAACGAGGGCACGACGTACCAGCAGTTCGAGGGCGGCGGCGCGTCGATCACCGACACCACCGCCTACCTGCTGCGCGGCGGTCCCGTCTCGGCCGCGACGCGGGACGCGGTGATGCGCAAGCTGTTCCACCCCGTCGACGGCATCGGCCTGTCGTTCGTGCGCAACCCGATCGGGGCCTCGGACCTGTCGCGGCCCGGCCACGTCTCGCTGGACGACACGTGCTGCGACCTGAGCGACTGGGGCGCGAACGGGTACGACACCGACGTGCGGCTGCTGACGCAGCAGGCCAAGCAGCTCAACCCGCAGCTGCGGGTGAAGGGCGTGCCGTGGAGCGCGCCGGGCTGGATGAAGGACAACGGCCGCATGGACCAGATGGGCTGGCTCAAGTGGGAGCACTACCCCACGTACGCCCAGTACCTGGTGAAGTACGTCCAGAGCTACCAGGCCGCCGGCATCCCGGTCGACTACCTGTCGGTGCAGAACGAGCCGAACTGCTGCCAGGCGTCCAACCCGACCGCGATGAACTACCCCGGCATGGCCTGGAACCCGTCCGGCCTGGTCGAGTTCACCAAGAACCACGTCTACCCGGCGTTCCGCGCGGCGGGCATCACCACCAAGGTGCTGGTGCACGACTGGAACTACGGCGACTACGCCAACTTCGGCGCGGCGATCCTCGGCGACGCGGGCGTGCGCAACGACCCGCTGTTCGGCGGCATCGCGTGGCACGGCTACTTCGGCGACCCCGCGGTCGGCACGCAGGTGCGCAACCAGTACCCGAACGTGCGGCAGTTCAGCACCGAGCACTCCGGCGGCACGTGGATCTCGAACCAGCACAACGAGGACATGGCCGACATCGTCAACTACGCCCGCAACTGGAGCTCCAGCCTGGTGAAGTGGAGCCTCGCGCTCAACCAGAACATGGGCCCGCACAACGGCGGCTGCGGCACGTGCACCGGCCTGATCACCGTGCAGGAGGGCGGCGCGCGGGCCGGCCAGGTCGACTACACCGTCGAGTACTACACCACCGGCCACCTGACGAAGTTCGTCAAGCCGGGCGCGCACCGGATCGACTCGACCGCGAACGGCACCGTGCAGAACGTGGCCTACCGCAACCCGGACGGCTCCAAGGCCCTCATCGCGCACAACGGCGGCACGTCGTCGCAGTCCGTCCGCGTGAACTGGGGCAACCAGTCGTTCACCTACACCCTGCCCGCCCGCACCTCGGCGACGTTCACCTGGCAGGGCACGCCCGGCAGCGGCGGCGGCACGGGCGGCGCCATCACCGGCCTGGCCGGCAAGTGCGTCGACGTCGCCGGCGCGAGCAGCGCGGACGGCACCGCCGTCCAGCTGTACACGTGCAACGGCACGGCCGCGCAGCAGTGGACGCGGCCCGGCGACGGGACGCTGCGGGCGCTCGGCAAGTGCCTCGACATCAAGGACCACGGCACCGCCGACGGCGCGCAGCTCCAGCTGTGGAGCTGCGCGGGCGGCGCGAACCAGCAGTGGACCCACACCTCGGGCCGCGACCTGGTGAACCCGGCGACCGGCAAGTGCGTGGACGTCACGGGCAACACCAGCGCGGACGGGACAAGGCTCCAGATCTGGACGTGCACGGGCGGCGCCAACCAGAAGTGGAACCTGACCTGACCGCTGTCGTCCCCACTACGGGGTCCCGCTCCGGTAGGGCGGGACCCCGCTGACAACCCGGCCGCGACGGCGCGAGAGTCCAGGGCATGACACGACTCCTCGTGCTCGTCGCGGCCGTGTTCGCGGCCTGCCTGACCGCGCCCGCGGCCCAGGCTGCCCCGTGGACGCTGACCGTCGCGCAGCGGCAGGCGTACCTCAACTACTACGCGCCCGTCATCCTCAAGAGGGGTGACGAGAACGACGGCAAGCAGGGCCGGGACTGGCTCGCGAACTTCGACTTCGACCGGGACGGCGTCTACGCCACCAACCGGGCCAACTGGAAGCTCGTCCCCCAGTACGTCGCCGGGACCGCGGGGTACGAGCGGTGGCGCGTCCGGCCCACGCTCTACACCGCGCTGCTGGAGTTCACCGGGAACGACGGCAAGTCGCTGGTGCTGCTGTACCACGTCTACAACGCGGCCGACAAGGACGGCGACGAGATCCACGACTGGGAACGGGTCGAGATCGTGGTGCGCGGGGTGACCGGCACACCGGGCGGCGCGGGCGAGTCGTTCGCCAACTCCACCGTGACGCACCACAAGGACCACGTGATGCGGCGGTCGTACGACCCGGACGTCAACTTCCTCCAGACCGCCAACGGCAGGCACCTGATGCTGTGGCAGGCCGACGAGAGCGACTTCGACCTGCCCGACGCCGGGCCGCACGCGCACGAGCTGCGGTACGTCACCAACACGTGGGCGTACGTCTCGGGGCGGATGGCGGCGGGCGGCAACGCCGAGGTGAACATCTCCGGCGCGGACGACAAGCGCAACGTGCACTACGCGTTCGTGCCCGAGGGCGCGGCGGGCGCGGTGGCGGCGTTCGGGGCCGTGCCGTTGACGTTCGCCAACGCGTCCGCCCAGGCTAGCCGGGTCGACAACGGCACGAAGGTGACGTGGCCGCGGGTCAAGCGGCTGACCTACGAGCTGCAGGACCTGGCGGACATCGTGCCGACGCACTGGTCGCAGTCGGCGTGGCAGCGGCACTGGCTGGCGACCGACGTGGTGGACGTGCGGTTCGAGACGCCCGCGCTGGGCATCGGGACGGGCGTGCAGCGGTTCTACAACCAGTCCCGCGACGACGCCGCGTCCGACCTGACCGACGGGCGCGAGGGGTACCTGTCGAAGGCGTGGTTCTTCGGCGCGTACTCGGCGGAGCTGAACGAGGACACGCCGTCGGGGTCGGACGACTTCGGCGGGTTCGCGGGCACCGGGCTGGACAGCTCGGGGCGCAGCCGGGGAGCCGTCAGCGGCGACCTCGCCTCGCACGGGGCCTACTGGCGGCAGCACGAGTTCTTCGTGCACTCGGGCGGGATCGACGACAGCGCGAGCCGCGAGGTGGGCGTCTGGCTGCCGCCGGGCTGGCACCTGGCGGCCAACGGCGGCTTCGACGGCCGCTGGCAACCACTGTTCGACGACCGCCCCGCGGCCTGACTCCCCCGCACCGCCCCGCGGTCTGGCTCCACCGCACCGCCCCAAGGCCTGGCTCCACCGCACCGCCCCAAGGCCTGGCTCCACCGCACCGCCCCAAGGCCTGG
>NZ_JBHTLK010000092.1:0-11097 GCF_042678885.1 Saccharothrix hoggarensis | reverse complement strand
GCTCCACCGCACCGGTCGACCCGCTGCACACAGCCGGTCGCCGCGTGCGGCCCGGTCCGCCGCTGCTCGACCAGCGGCGGACCGGGTACCGCGGAGCGCCCGCCGCCGCACCACCGGCGGCGGGCGCTCACCTAACCGGTGGCGCGGTAGGCCTCGCCGGCCCGGTTCGGCGTTCCCCCGGGCAGGTACAACCCCGTGCCCGGCTTGTCGGCGGGGAGCGCGAACCACGCGTAGCGCTCCAGGTACGGCAGTCCTTCGAGCATCCGCGACGACGCGCCCGCGAAGTCGGCCAGCTGCCGCTCGTCGGGGTAGCGCGCACCGCCGCCCGAGAAGTCCATCAGCGAGTACTCGGTGAGCCAGATCGGCAGCCCGTAGCGGGCGTGCACGGCGTCCAGGTAGTTCTTCAGGTGGCCGACGGCGGCCGGCCCGAAGTCCGAGCCGTACCAGTGCACCGTGATGAAGTCGACCCGCAGCCCGCGCTGCCGCGCGCCGGCCAGGAACCGGTCCAGCCAGCCGCCGGCCTTGTCGCCGCTGTGGGCGACGGCGGGGCTGCCCAGCCGCATCCCGGTCGCCTGCAGCCGCGGCCACAGGTCCAGCGCCTGCTCGACCGTCAGGTTCGACTGCTCGGAGAGGTCGGGCTCGTTGAACCCGAGCAGCGTGGCGCCCTGCCCCTTCACCGCTTCGAGGTTGGCGGGCGTCACGTGCTTCGCGCCCCAGATCATCGGCACGTACTCCACGCCCGGCGGCGCCTGCACGTCCTCCCTGGTCGTGGCCCAGTTGTAGAACCAGCCCGCGCCGACGTCCGACAGCGCCCGCGTCACGCCGTCGAAGTGCCAGGTCGCGACGCCCTTCTTCGCCGACTTGGCCACGGGGGCCGGCGCCGGGGCGGGAGTCGGGGCGGGCGCCGGGGCCGCGGCCGACGTCGGGGCGACCGGCTGGGTCGCGGGCGCCGACGTGGTCGTCATCGCGGTCGTCGTCGCGGTCGTCGTCGTGGACGTCGTCGTGGACGTCGTCGTGGGCACGAACGTGGTGGTCGTCGTGACGGTCAGCGGCGCGGCCACACCGAGCGGCTCCGGCCAGCCGTCCACGGGCAGCACGACCTCAACCGCCACCACCGCCACCGCCGCCGCCGGGAGCAACGGCTTGGCCGCCGCGTGCGCCCAGAACCCCTTCCGCGCCACGGCGACCACGGGCTCCGCGCCGAGGAAGTCGAACCCGACGGGCAGCGGCACGAGCGGGATGCGGGCCAGCAGGCCGTCCACCGCCGCCAGGTCCTCGAACCCCCGCCCGCACCGGGCGCACTCCCGCGCGTGCCGCACGATCCGCTTGCGCCACAACGCGCTCGGCTGCCCGTCCCACCCGGCGATCACCTCGGCCAGGTCGCCGCACCGCGGCAGGGCGAGCACCCGCACGACCACCCGCGCCGCGTCGAGCTGCGCCTTCATGCGCTGCACCCGCACGGCCGCGTGCTGCGGCGTGAGGTCGAGGGCGGACGCCAGCTCGGCGCGCGTGATCCGGCCGCTCTGCTCCAGCCACCACAGCGACAGCAGCTCCCGGTCGTCGTCGCCGATCCACCGGGTGGCCGCCGCCAGCTCCCGGCGCTGCCCGGTGAGCCGGAGCCGGGTGATGGCCAGATCGGCGAAGTCCGCGCCGGGGTCGGCCACGTCGTCGGGTTCCGCGTCGGCGAGCGGCAGCCGGGTCCGGTGGTGGTCGCGCACCTGGTTCAGGGCGATGGCCAGCAGCCACGACCGGAAGGCCTCGGGCTCGCGCAGCCTCGGCAGCCCGTGCAGCGCCCGGAGCATCGTCTCCTGCACCACGTCGTCGGTGTCCGGGTGCCCGGCCAGGGCGTGCCCCACCACGTTGTAGACCAGCGGCAGGTAGGCCGCCACCAGCGCGTCCAACGCGCCGGGCTCACCCCGTTGCGCGGCCGTCACCGCCGCGGCGTCCCCTGGTGTGCGCATACCGTTCCTCTCGGCCGAGTCGGGCTCTACCCACCGGAGACGGTCGGACGGCGACACGATAACGACTTTTCCCGGCCCCGCGTCTCCCCGCCTCCGGTGTCAGTCCCGTGTCAGCCCCGTGTCAGGCCGTCCGGTGATCGTGATCCCGACACCAGCCACGGAAGGACACCCCCGATGACGCGAACGGTCCCCATCCCCCACGGCCTGCCGATGGACCGCGACGCGGGCCCGTTCAACCCGCCCAGCGCCATCACCCGGCTCCGCGAGGCGCACCCGGTCAGCCCACTGCACTTCCCCGACGGCCACGAGGGCTGGCTCGTCACCGGCTACGACGCCGTCCGCCGGCTCATGGCCGACACCCGGTTCAGCTCCCGCCAGGACATCGGCGTCCTCCACGTGCCGTACGACGTCCCCGGCATGCCCGCGGCCACCGAACCGTCGCCGCAGGTGCCCGGCCTGTTCATCAGCATGGACCCGCCGGACCACACCCGGCTGCGCCGCCTGCTCACCGGCGCGTTCACCGTCAGGCGCATGAAGCAGCTCGAGGAGCGCATCGCCGAGATCGTCGAACGGCGGCTGGACGAGATGGCGGCCCTGACCCCGCCGGTCGACCTGGTGAAGGAGTTCGCCCTGCCGGTGCCGTCCCTGGTGATCTGCGAACTGCTCGGCGTGCCCTACGCGGACCGGGACACGTTCCAGTCCAACTCCGCCAAGTTCATGGAGAAGGAGGTGGCGCTGGAGGAGAAGATGGCCGCGTACACCGGCCTCACCACGTACCTGTCCGACCTGGTCGCGGCCAAGCGCGCCGCGCCCGACGAGGACATGCTGTCCGACCTCGCCCGGCACGACGAGCTGACCGTCGAGGAGCTGACGGGCATCGCGTTCCTGCTGCTGCTCGCGGGCCACGAGACCACCGCGAACATGCTGTCGCTGGGCACGTTCGCGCTCCTGGAGCACCCCGACCAGCTCGCCGCGCTGCGCGCCGACCCGGACCTGGTGCCCGGCGCCGTCGAGGAGCTGATGCGCTACCTGTCCGTGGCGGACATCTTCTACCGCTACGCCACCGAAGACCTCGAACTCGGTGGGGAGACCATCCCGCGGGGGTCGACCGTCGTCGTCTCGCTGCTGGCCGCCAACCACGACCCGCTGCGCTTCGAGGACGCCGACACCCTCGACGTCCGCCGCGCGGCCCGCGGTCAGCTGGCCTTCGGCCACGGTGTCCACCAGTGCCTGGGCCAGCAGCTGGCCCGGATCGAGATGCGCGCCGGTCTCGCGGGGCTGCTGCGCCGCTTCCCGACCCTGGCGCTCGCCGTCCCCGCCGACGAGGTGCGGCTCAGGACCGACATGAACATCTACGGCGTCCACGCGCTGCCGGTGACGTGGACGGACCCGGCCCGGTAGGGCCTCGCGGCCCTAGGCGGCGAGCACCGACGCGGCCATGCCGATCAACGCCGCGCCGCACAGCCGCTCGAACACCGGCCGCACCCGGGGCCGCGACAGCAGCGCGGACAGCCGACCGGCCAGCGGCACCACCACGGCCCAGAAGCACGCGAACACGCCGACCGCGACCGCCGACAGCAGCGCCGCCTGGGGCAGGGGCGGCGCGGTCGGGTCCATCGCCTGGGGGACGAGGCTCAGGAACGTCAGCATCACCTTCGGGTTGAGCAGGTCGCACAGCAGGCCGCGCAGGAACAGCGACCGGTCGGACTTCGGCGCCCTGGCGATCGGCCCGCCGGCCCGCGCCGCGCGCAACGTCATCACGCCCAGGTAAGCGAGGTACAGCGCGCCGACCGCCTTGACCGCCAGCAACGCCGCCGGCGCCGCCGCGACCAGCGCGGACAGCCCCACGGTGGCCAGCGCGGCGTGCACCAGCAGGCCCGTGACCACGCCGAGGGCGGTCACCGCCCCGGGCCGCACGCCGCGCACCGCGTTGCCGGTGATCAGCACGAAGTCCGGGCCGGGCACGACGGTGATGACGACGAGCGCGAGCAGGAAGGACGTCCAGGCGATGTGCACGGCGGCATCCTCGGCCGGACGTTCGGGTGTATTCCACCCGACGAGTACCGTGTTCGGTTGTGAGCGACGTAGCCGAACTGGATTCGGTCGACTGGGCGATCCTGGAGGCGTTGCAGAACGACGCGACGCTGCCCAACCGGACCCTGGCCGACCGGGTCGGCATCGCGCCGTCCACGTGCCTGCAGCGGGTGCGCCGGCTGCGGGACCTCGGCGTGATCACCGGGTTCCACGCCGAGGTCGACCCCCGGACCACCGGCCTGCCGCTGGAGGCGGTGGTGTCGGTGAACGTCCGCCCGCACACCAGGCCGGTGGTGGCCGCGTTCCGGCAGTTCGTGATGGCCCAGCCGGAGACCCGGTCGCTGTTCCACGTCAGCGGCCAGGCCGACTTCCTGGTGCACATCGCGGTGGCCGACAGCACGCACCTCCAGGCGTTCCTGATGGACAAGATCGCCTCCCGCACCGAGGTCCGGAACCTGACCAGCTCGGTGGTGCTGGAACGGGTCGAGACGCGGGCCCTCACCCCGCCCGACGACCGGCGTCCGCTGCACCGCAGGCGGCGCGTCTAACCTGCACCCCATGCAGCCTGACGAGTTCCGCCGGATCGGACACGAGGTGATCGACTGGATCGCCGACTACCGCGAGCGGGTCGCGGACCTCCCCGTGAGGTCGCGGGTCGAACCGGGCTGGGTCCGCGAGCGGCTGGCCCCGCTGCCGGAGCGGGGCGAGGGGTTCGACGGCCTGCTCTCCGACCTCGACCGGGTCGTGCTGCCCGGGACCACCCACTGGCAGCACCCCGGCTTCTACGCCTACTTCCCGTCCAACGCGTCGCTGCCGTCGGTGCTCGGCGACCTGCTCTCGTCCGGCCTGGGCGTGCAGGGCATGTTGTGGTCGACGTCGCCCGCCGCCACCGAGGTCGAGCAGCACCTCCTGGACGAGCTGGTCGGCGCGATGGGCCTGCCCGAGCGGTTCCGCGGCGGCGGCGTCATCCAGGACACCGCGTCGTCGGCCGCGCTCGTCGCGCTCCTCGCCGCCCTGCACCGCCAGTCCGGCGGCACGTGGCGGCAGTCCGGTGTGGACGGCACGGAGACCGTGTACGTGTCCTCGCAGACCCACTCGTCCATCGAACGGGCCGCGCGCCTGGCCGGGTTGGGCGAGCGGGCCGTGCGGTCGGTCGACGTCGACGACGTGCTGGCGATGCGCGTGGACGACCTGGCGTCGCGGATCGAGTCCGATGTGGAGGCCGGTCGCAAGCCGGTCCTGGTGTGCGCCACCGTCGGCACCACGGGCACGGGCGCGGTGGACCCGGTGCGGGAGATCGCCGCGCTGTGCGCCGAGCACGGGATCTGGCTGCACGTCGACGCGGCGTGGGCGGGCCCGGCGGCCCTGTGCCCCGAGTTCCGGCACCTGTTCGACGGCCTGGACCAGGCCGACTCGTTCACCGCGAACGCCCACAAGTGGATGCTCACCGCGTTCGACCTGTCCCTGTTCTGGACCGCGCACCCGGACGTGCTCGTGGACGCCCTCACGATCCTGCCGGAGTACCTGCGCAACACGGCGACCGAATCGGGCGCCGTCGTCGACTACCGCGACTGGCAGATCCCGCTCGGCCGCCGGTTCCGGGCGCTGAAGCTGTGGTCGGTGCTGCGCTGGTACGGCTTGGAGGGCGTGCGGGCGCACCTGCGCCGCCACGTCGAGCTGGCGGAGATGCTGGAGTCGTGGGTCGCGGGGTCCGAGGAGTGGCGCCTGGTCGCGCCGCGGTCGCTGGCACTGCTGACCCTCGCCCACCGCGACGGCGACGACGCCACCCGCGAGGCGATGGACCGCGTCAACGCGGCCGGCGACGCGTTCGTCACCCACACCACCGTCAACGGCAGGTTCGCGATCCGCGTGGCCATCGGCGCGGAGTCAACGGAAGAACACCACGTGCGCGCGCTGTGGCAGGCGCTGGCGGCTAGCGGCTGAGCAGCGCGTCGAGATCGAGGACAACCGGGAAGGGGCTCGGTACCTCGACCTTGCCGGTGCCGCCGGCGACGTGCCTGTACTCGCCGTCGACCAGGGTGGACGCCGCGAGCGTGATCGGCTCGTCGAGTTCGAGCAGCCAGCAGTGCGGAATACCCGCGTCGGCGTACTCGATCGGCTTGAGCATGCGGTCCATGCGCCTCGTCCCCGGTGACACGATCTCGACCGCCAGCAGGACATCGTCGGGGTCGACGCGCTTCGGGTACTCCAGAGCACGCTCGGTCGGGACGATGACCATGTCGGGTGCGCGCACCGTGATCGGAGGCACGGGGTTGATCAGCACATCGATCTCCGGCACCGCCACCACGTCGTGAGGCAGTTGCTCGTCCAGCCAGGTGCCCAACCGCTTCGCGGCCAATTGGTGTTTGAGAGCCGGCTTGGGCGACAGGAGCAAGGCTCCCTCGACCAGCTCGACGTGGTGCAACTCGTCCTCAGGGAGCGCGTCCCACTCTTCCAGCGTGAGCCAGTGGTCAGGCCAGTGCATCGTGCTCATCGCGACCCACTTCCCATGACGTCCCCGTTGACTGCGCAGCGTAGCCGGTCGATCACAGGACCCGCAGCAGGCCCTCCTGCACCACGGTAGCCACCAACTGGCCGTCCTGGCTGTAGAAGCGGCCCGTCGCCAGGCCGCGCGAGCCCGACGCCGACGGCGACTCGCAGTCGTAGAGGAACCACTCGTCGGCCCGGAACCCGCGGTGGAACCACATGGCGTGGTCGAGGCTCGCGCCCAGCACCTTGTCCGTGCCCCAGTACACGCCGTGGCGGACGAGCACCGAGTCGAGCAGGGTCATGTCGGACGCGTACGCCAGCACGCACACGTGCAGCAGCTCGTCGTCCGGCAGCTTGCCGTCGGCGCGCATCCACACCTGGCTGCGCGCCTCGCCCGGCCCCGTCTCGCGCGCCCGCCACGGCGGCTCGGTGACGTACCGGATGTCGATCGGCCTCGGCAGGCGCGCCATGCCGACCTTCTCCAGGTACCCGGCCGCCGACTCGGCGTACGTGGGCAGGGAGTCCGGCGACGGCACCTCGGGCATGGGCTCGAAGTGGTCCATGCCGGTCTCGTCCACCTGGAACGACGCGGACAGCGAGAAGATCGCCTTGCCGTGCTGCACGGCGACGACGCGCCGGGTGGTGAACGAGCGGCCGTCCCGGATGCGGTCGACCTCGTACACGATCGGGACCGTCGGGTCACCGCCGCGGATGAAGTACGAGTGCAGCGAGTGCACCCGGCGCTCCGGCGGGACGGTGCGGCCGGCGGCGACCAGGGCCTGACCGGCGACCTGCCCGCCGAACACCCGCACGGGCGATTCGGCGGGCGACACCCCGCGGAAGATGTTCTCCTCGATGCGCTCCAGGTCGAGCAGCGCGACGAGGCGGTCGAGCACGGGCTGCCCGTGCGGCACGCCGTCGGTGTCCAGCGGAACGTCCGAGAACTCGGCGGAAGCCGCGGCGCGGGCAGCCTCGGTCACGTCAACTCCTAAGCGTGGTCGTCCTCCCCCAGGCGGTGCACCCGGATGAGGTTGGTCGAGCCGATGGTGCCAGGCGGCGAGCCTGCCACGACCACGACGAGGTCGCCCGGCTGGTACCGGCCGATGTCGATCATCGACAGGTCGACCTGGCGGACCATCTCGTCCGTCGAGTCCACCTTAGGCACGAGGAACGTCTCGGTGCCCCAGGTGAGAGAAAGCTGACTGCGCACGCTCTGCTCCGGCGTGAACGCCAGCAGCGGCAGCGGCGTGTGCAGGCGGGCCAGCCGCCGGACCGTGTCACCGGACTGGGTGAACGCGACCAGCGCCTTGGCGTTCAGCCGCTCGCCGATGTCCCGCGCCGCGTACGAGATCACGCCGCGCTTGGTGCGCGGGACGTGCGTCAGCGGCGGGACCTGCGTGGACTCGGTCTCCACGGCCTCGATGATGCGGCCCATGGTCTTGACCGACTCGATGGCGTACCGGCCGACCGACGTCTCGCCGGACAGCATCAGCGCGTCCGCGCCGTCGAGCACCGCGTTCGCGACGTCCGACGTCTCGGCGCGGGTCGGCCGCGAGTTGGTGATCATCGAGTCGAGCATCTGGGTGGCCACGATCACCGGCTTGGCGTTCTCGCGGGCGATCTGGATGGCCCGCTTCTGCACCAGCGGCACGTGCTCCAGCGGCAGCTCCACGCCCAGGTCGCCGCGGGCGACCATCACGCCGTCGAAGGCGAGGACGATCGCCTCCAGGTTGTCGACCGCCTCCGGCTTCTCGATCTTGGCGATCACCGGCTTGCGGCCGTGGCCCACGCGGTCCATGACCTGGTGGACCAGGTCGATGTCCGCGGGCGAGCGCACGAACGACAGGGCGATGAAGTCCACGCCCAGGTTGAGGGCGAACTCCAGGTCCTCGATGTCCTTCTCGGACAGCGCGGGCACGGACACGTCCATGCCGGGCAGCGAGAGGCCCTTGTTGTTGCTGACCGGGCCGCCCTCGGTGACCTCGCAGACCACGTCGGGGCCGTCGACCTCGGTGACGGTCAGGCCCACCTTGCCGTCGTCCACCAGCAGCCGGTCGCCGACCTTGGCGTCCTGCGACAGCTGCTTGTAGGTGGTGGAGACGCGGTCGTGGGTGCCCTCGACGTCCTCGACGGTCACCCGGACGATGTCACCGGTCCGCCACTCGACGGGGCCGTGGGCGAACCGGCCGAGCCGGATCTTGGGTCCCTGCAGGTCGGCCAGGATTCCCACGGCACGTCCGGAGGCCTCGGCCGCCGAGCGGACCAGGTCGTAGACCTGCTTGTGGTCGGCATGGCTGCCGTGGCTGAAGTTCATCCGGGCCACGTCCATACCGGCCGCTACCAGCTCGTTGACCTTGTCCTCGGTCGCGGTGGCAGGACCAAGCGTACAGACGATCTTCGCGCGTCGACTCACGTCTCAGGAGAGTAGTCGCTGTCACTGGACCGATCAGGATGTACCGGGGGGTAATCTCCGTGAAACCGGCAGAATCTGCCCGGTGGGCGTCAGAATCCTTCCGTTCGTGGTCGCGGCGTTGCTCAGCGTCATCGTGCTGTTCACCCCGCAGTCAGGTGTGCCGGACTCACCGCCGGGCACCGACAAGGTGGTGCACGTGCTGCTGTTCGCGCTGCTCACGGCCACCGGGCGGTACGCCGGGCTGCGGGTCCGACCGCTCGTCGCGGGGTTGATCTGTTACGCCGCGGTCTCGGAAGTGTTGCAGTGGCTCATCACCCCGCTCGGGCGCGGCGGGGACGTCCTGGACGGCCTCGTGGACGTCGCCGGCATCGGCCTCGGCCTGCTCCTCGCGCGCCTGCCGGCGGTCAGCGGCGGAAGCCGACCTCGGTGAGCCCGACGTGGTCGGCGCACCAGTCGACCAGCGGCGTCACCTCGCGCCACGCGTCGCGGACGCGGTCGAGGCAGCCCGGCTCGTGCAGCACGTCGTCCGGCGGCCACACCTTCGCCGCGTAGAGGCGCTTGTGCTTGAGCAGCTCGATCCGGGGGTGCCCGGGGTCGACGCCGCGCGGCGCGCGCTTCAGCTTGTCGCCGCGCAGCTCCCAGCCGGCGCCGGTGAGGGCGGCCAGGAGCCGCTCCAACGTCCCGCCGCGCACGTCGTCGGCGACCGACTCCCGGTAGCGGGCGAGCTGGTCGGACGCCATCGCGAACGACCCGCCGGCCACGAACAGCCCCGCCGTGCCGATCTGGACGTAGTGGGCGCCGCCGCCGCGGCCGAGCTCGACCACGCCGCCGCAGTGGTCCTTGTACGGGGTCTTGTCCTTGCTGAACCGGACGTCCCGGTAGGGCCGGAACACCTTGCCCCGGCCGAACTCGGGTTCCAGCGCCGCGAGCAGGGCCTCCATCGGGGCGCGCACGTCGTCCTGGTAGAGGTGCTTGTGGTCCTCCCAGTACGCCTTCGAGTTGTCGACCTCCAGCCCGTCGTAGAAGTCGATGGCGTGTTCGCCGAAACCGCTGAATTCCACGCGACCAGCTTACGTTCGTCCATTGGTGGCTCATTCGATCGCCTTATCGCAGTGGATGACCGGTCGGTCACGTCCTGTGCATAATCGGCCGAGTGGGTAGGAAAGCGGCACTGGCCGGCTGGTTGCGCGAACTCGACGCACAGGACGTCCAGGCCGTCCTGGCGCTGCGCAGGGACGCCGCCGACCGCCGGCCCCGATCCCTGCGTGACCTCGCGGACGAGCTGACCTCGGCGGCGTCGCTGCGGGCCGCCGTCGACGGGCTCGACCAGGCGTGCCGGGACGTGCTGGACACCGCCGTGCGGCTGGGCGACGAGGCCGGGGTGGAGGCGCTGGCGGAACGGTTGCGCTGCAACGGGAAGGCGTCGCGGGCCGAGCTGAAGCGGACGTTGCTGCAGTTGCGCGCGAGGGCGTTGGTGTGGCCCTCGGAGGACCGGCTGGTCACGTCGCCGGGGTTGCGGCTGCTGACCGAGGAGCCGGCGCGCCGCATCACGCCCGCGCCCCGCGCGCCCCGCCGTGCCGCGCAGGACCGGGGGTTCGCCGACCGCGCCGCGACCACGCCCGCGACGTCCACTGTGGATGGTGTGACGCGGCTCGTCGAGCTGTGCGACTGGGACCAGGTGGCGTGCCGCAACGGGGTCGGGTCGCGGGAGCTGCGGCGGGTCGCGGGCATGCTGCGCGCCGACGAGCCGCGGGCGCGGCTGTGGGTAGAGCTGGCCGTGGAGGCGCGGCTGCTGGCGGTGGACGACGGCAGGCTGACGCCGACCGTCCGGTCCGACGCGTGGCGTGCCGCGCCGCCCGCCGAGCGGCTGGCCGCGCTGGCCGAGGCGTGGCCCCGGATGACGTGGACGCCGGGCAGGCAGCGGCCCGCGTCGGCCGAGCCGTCGTCGTCGGAGGCGGGCGACCGGACCAGGCTGGGCGTGCTGGAGCGGTACGCGCGGTTGGGCGAGGACGAGGCGTTCGAGCACCGGCACGAGGTGGTGGCGGAGCTGGTGTGGTCGCGGCCCGCCGTGCACAGCCGGGCCGCGACGGAGGCGGCGCTGGTGGAGGCCGAGTCGGTGGGCCTGATCGCGCTGGGCGTGTCGACCGCGCTGGGACGCGCCGTGCTGGCCGGTCGCGTGGCGGAGGTCGCCGGGCGGTT
>NZ_JBHTLK010000091.1:0-25228 GCF_042678885.1 Saccharothrix hoggarensis | reverse complement strand
GTGCGCGGTGGTGCTCGGCTCGTGGCAGGTGCTGCTGGTGGCCCTGGTGCTGTTCGGCGCGGCGTCCAGCGCGAACCTCGCGGCCCGGTACGCGGGCGCCGACCTCGCCCACCCGCACCGCCGTGCGCGCTCGGTGGCGCTGGTGGTGTGGGCGGCGACGATCGGCGCGGTCGCCGGACCGAACCTCGCCGACCCGGCCGGGCAGGTCGCCGTGCGGCTGGGACTGCCGGTGGGCGCGGGGCCGTACCTGTTCTCGGCGCTGCTGTTCGGCCTGGCCGCGGTGGTCGTGCTGCGGTTCCTGCGACCCGACCCGCTGACGATCGCGCAGTCCGCCGTCACGCCCGCGCACTGCACCGGGGGAGTGGGCGACACCAAGGGGTCCGCGGCGGTGTGGCGGGCGCTGCCGGCCGCCGGGAAGCTCGCCGTGGGTGGCGTGACGCTGTGCCACATGGCGATGGTGGGCCTGATGTCGATGACCCCCGTGCACATGGACCACGCCGGCTCGTCGCTGCGCGTCGTCGGCCTGGTGATCAGCCTGCACGTGGCCGCGATGTACGTGGCCAGCCCGTTGTTCGGGTGGATGGCCGACCGGCTCGGCCGCGTGCCCGTGCTGGCGATCGGCGCGGCGCTCGTGGTCGCCGCCTCCGGCATCGCGGGCATGGCGCCGTCGCACGACGCGCCGCAGCTCGCCGCCGGCCTGGCGCTGCTCGGTTTCGGCTGGTCGGCGGGCCTGGTGGCGGGGTCGGCGCTGCTCACCGAGTCGGCCGCGGTGACCGACCGCCCGGCCGCGCAGGGGTTGTCCGACCTGTGCATGAACGTCGGCGGCGCGCTCGGCGGCGTCACGGCGGGCGTGGTGGTGACCGCCTGGTCCTACGCCACGCTGGGCCTGCTCGTCGGGTTCACCGCGTTGCCGCTGCTCGCCGCGTGCCTGTTCACGTCGTTGCAGCGGGTGCGCTGACCGGGGCCGACCGGTTCAGCGCTTGCGGTTGTGCCAGAGCGCGCGCAGGCCGACGACCAGCGCCGCGACGAGCGTGGCGATGGCCAGGACCGTCAGGATGGGCGACGACATGTCCATGGGGTCTCCCTGCGCGAACAGCACGCTTCGAGGTTAGCGCGCCGCCGCGGCGAACTCGCGCACCCGCGCCGTCTCACCCGCCGTGCGCCAGACCAGGCCCCACGCCAGCCGCGGCGCGTCCACCAGCGGCAGGAACGTGATCCTGGGCCGCGCGAAGTACCCCGCGGCGTGCGCGCCCAGCGGGCACACGCCCTCACCGTCGGCGATCGCGGTGAGCAGCTCTTGGAACGTCGTGACGTCCCGTCCGCGCTTGACGGGCGCGCCCAGCGGGGTCGTGTCACGCCAGTAGGCGGCGCGGAAGACGGTGTCGCGAGCCAGGTCTTCCAGGTTCACCGACTCGTGCCGCGTGAACGGGTGCGTGTCCGCCACGGCGAGCACCAAGGGCTCCTCGTGCACCACGGGACCGGCCGTCAGGTCGGGCTCGCCGACCGGGAACAACGTCACCAGCACGTCCACCTCGTCCGCCCTGAGCAGCGCGAACGGGTCCGTGAACGGCGCCTCCCGCACCCGCACCTCGCGGTCGGGGTGACGGGCCCGGTAGGTGTCGAGCAGGTCCGTGACGAGGTCGGCGACCGCCGGCGCCTCGAACCCGACGCGCAGCAGGTCCGTGCCCCGCGCGGCCTCCACAGCGCGCGCCAGGCCGTCCACGACCTGCCGGTAGGCGGGCGCGAGGTCGTCACGGAGGCGGCGGCCGATGGGCGTGAGCGCGACGCGGCGGCTGGTGCGGTCGAACAGGGGCGCGCCGATGCGGCGTTCGAGCTGCTTGACGGACTGGCTGACCCGCGCCTGGGACACGCGCAGGCGCTCGGCGGTGCGGCTGAAGTGCAGCTCCTCGGCCAGGGTGAGGAAGACCTCCAGGTCACGCCGTTCCATGACGGCCAGGTTAGGTGCTCGTCGTCGTACGGGCCGCTGCCGCTGACGCCTGTGGTCGCGTCGTGGGATTCTTCGCGGGTGATGGAGGCCGCGCGGCGCGAGTTGGAACGAATGCGGGAGTCGCCCGCCGCGTGGCAGGAGCTGCGCTACGAGCAGGCCACGGATGCGGACGGCGACGCCTGCGACGGCAACGCGGTGCGGCGGGCGAAGGTGTTGTGGGCGCTGCAGTACGACCACCGGCCCGAGGACCTGCCGCTGGTGCGGTGGTTGGCCGGGCAGGAGGCGCGGTGCCGGAGCGAGGCTCCGTTCCAAGGGCTGACCGAAGAGGTCGAGCTGGCCGGCTTCCTGCTCGCCGAGCACCGGCGGGTGGAGGACGTCTGGCTGCACGCGGCGATGAAGCAGGCCAACTTCGACACCTTGGCCGGTTACGACATCGAGCACCTGTTCGCCGCGGGGGTCCGGGCGACCGTCGACTTCGTGCGCGACAGCGGGCACGCCGACCGGGACGGGGTCCTCGACCTCCTGGTCGATGACGAGGGGCGGCCGCGCGTGTCGGAGGAGGGCTTGGCGGAGTGGACGCGGGGTCGGCGGGCGCGCTTCCCGGCCGATCCGGCGGTCGAGGACCCGCTCACCCTGGTCGAGCGCGCTCTGCTGGCGGGAGACCGGGAACTGGCCCGTCGGGAACTCGACCGGTGGGCAGCCGGCCGGCCGCGCGACCGGGCCACGTTGGGCCAACTCCGCTGGGTGTTCGCCGACCTGGGCGAGTTCGCCGAGGCGGCTCGGGCGCAGCGCGAGAGCGTGGTGTTCGCCGGCAACGCCTGGGACTCGGCCCTGGCCTGGCTGGACCTGGCGGGACTGGAACGCCGGGCCGGCGACCACCACGCCGCGCGCGAGGCGCTGCGCGAGTGCCGACAGGTCTTGGACGAGGTGCCGAGGTGGTCGGAGGTGGGTCTGGGCCGGATGTACCTGGAGGAGCTGTCCCTGGTGACCGGCTCCGCGGAGGGCGGGGCCGAGACCGCGTTCACCGGGGCGGACGACGGAGCCGGTGATCCATAACCGGAGGGTTATCGTTCCATCCGCTCTTCGTCGTTGTTCGGGCGCTTCCGGGCGACGAGTCTCGACGTCATGGAAAACCCGCTCCTCGTCCGCGCCGCCCACGCCGAAAGGCTCGACGCCGACCCGGCCGCCGTCGTCACCCTCCTCGCCGACCTCGACGGGCTGACGAGCAACCGGTCCACGTTCCGCGACGGCTCGGACGGCGCGCCGCCGCACTTCCACACCCGCGCCTCGGAGCTGTTCTTCGTGCTCGACGGGACGCTCCAAGTGCTGCTGGACGAGGACGTGGTGACGCTGGAGCGCGGCGACTTCCTCGTCGTGCCGCCCCGCGTGCCGCACGCGTTCGGCGCGCTCAAGGGCGCGGACGCGGACGTCCTGTTCGTCTTCACGCCGGGCCTGGGCCGGTTCGACTACTACCGCCTGCTCGACCGCGTGCAGCGGGGCGAGGCGAGCCCGCGGGAGATCCGCGAGTCGCAGGACCGGTTCGACAACCACTACGTCGACAGCCCGGTCTGGAAGGCCGCGCGCTAGCCTGGACGCGATGCGCATCACGACGTTCCGCAAGCTCATGGCCGACGAGTTCGGCCAGGTCAGGGCGGAGATGGTGGCCCGGGACCACGTGCTGTCCGCCATCGGCGGCCGGACTCCCGACCAGGCGTTGGAGGCGGGTGTGCCGACCAAGGAGATCTGGCTGGCCGTCTGCGACGCGTTCGACGTGCCGGAACACCGGCGGTGACCTGGCGTGTCGGCCAGGTGGTCGAACACCTGTTCGGCTACACTCCCCAACACGACCGGGTGACAACACCCCGCAGGTGACCTGGTCCCCGCCGAAAAATGTCGGACCCCACCCGTAACGTCGGCCCCGACATCGCACAGCGACCCCAAGACACACCGAGGTGGATTCCAGATGGCACCCCAGGCACCCGACCGGGACAAGGCCCTCGAGCTGGCCCTGGCCCAGATCGACAAGCAGTTCGGCAAGGGCTCGGTCATGCGGCTCGGCGAGGAAGGCCGCGCCCCGATCGAGGTGATCCCCACCGGTGCGATCGCGCTCGACGTGGCGCTGGGCATCGGCGGCCTGCCGCGCGGCCGCGTGGTGGAGATCTACGGCCCGGAGTCGTCCGGTAAGACGACCGTGGCGCTGCACGCCGTGGCCAACGCCCAGCGCAACGGCGGCATCGCGGCGTTCATCGACGCCGAGCACGCGCTCGACCCCGACTACGCGAAGAAGCTGGGCGTCGACACCGACGCGCTGCTGGTCTCGCAGCCCGACACGGGCGAGCAGGCGCTGGAGATCGCGGACATGCTGGTCCGCTCCGGCGCGCTCGACATCCTGGTCATCGACTCGGTGGCGGCCCTGGTGCCCCGCGCCGAGATCGAGGGCGAGATGGGCGACAACCACGTCGGCCTCCAGGCCCGCCTGATGAGCCAGGCGCTGCGGAAGATCACCGGCGCGCTCAGCTCGTCCAACACCACCGCGATCTTCATCAACCAGCTGCGCGAGAAGATCGGCGTGATGTTCGGCTCGCCCGAGACCACGACCGGTGGCAAGGCGCTGAAGTTCTACGCGTCGGTGCGGCTCGACGTGCGGCGCATCGAGACCCTGAAGGACGGCGGCGAGCCCGTCGGCAACCGCACCAGGGTCAAGGTCGTGAAGAACAAGGTGGCCCCGCCGTTCAAGCAGGCCGAGTTCGACATCCTCTACGGCCAGGGCATCAGCCGCGAGGGCTCGCTCATCGACATGGGCGTCGACCAGGGCATCCTGCGCAAGTCGGGCGCCTGGTACACGTACGAGGGCGACCAGCTGGGCCAGGGCAAGGAGAACGCGCGGAAGTTCCTGCGCGAGAACCCGGACGTGGCCAACGAGATCGAAAAGCGGATCAAGGACAAGCTGGGCATCGGCGCCACCCTCGACGCCGAGGAGATCGCCCCCGCGCCCGTCGAGTTCTAACCGGGCGTGGCAGGACGAGGTGGCCGTGGTCGCGGGCTGTCCCGCGACCGTTCGGCCGACGACACCGAGCCGCGCCCGGTCGACCCGGTGCAGGAGCAGCGCAAGGCGACGGACATCTGCTACGCGCTGCTCACCGCACGGGCTCGCACGCGCGTGGAGCTGAAGGACGCCCTGCTGCGCAAGGGCATCACGGAGCAGACGGCCGAGCTGGTGCTGGCCAAGTTCGACCGGGCGGGTCTGATCGACGACGCCGCGTTCGCCGAGGTCTGGGTCCGCTCGCGCCACACCTACCAGGGCTTGGGCCGGCGCGCCCTGGCCATGGAACTGCGCCGCAAGGGCGTCGCGGACGAGGTGGCCGCCGAGGCGGTGGCCGCGGTGGACGACGAGGCCGAGGAACAGCGGGCACGCGACCTCGTGCGCAAGAAGCTGCGCACGATGGCGGGCCTGGACGACACCACCAAGATCCGCCGCCTGGTCTCCGCCCTGGCCCGGAAGGGCTACGCCGAAGGCCTCGCCTACCGGGTGGTGCGCGAGGAACTCCGCCGAGCGGGCGAGGACACGTCCACGCTGGACGACCTGACCCACGACTAACCCGCTCACCCCAACCCAGCCCCGGCCGGACCAGGCCCGATCATCCCGCCCCGACCCTGTCAGGCCCGGAACTGGCCGGCCGAGACCGCGAGGCCGGGGCTTGCTCAGCCCGGGTCACGGGGCCCGGAACTCCATGGCCGGGACCGCGAGGCCAGGGATTGCTCAGCCTGAACCGCCGGGCGAGACCGCCTGGCCTGGCCGCCGGCCGGCCGTACGTCCCGAACTGCGAGGCCGGGACCGCGAGGCCGAACCGCGGAGCCTGGCCGGATCACCGGGCAGAACCGGGCTATGGGGTGGGGGTCAGTGGAGTGAGCGGGTGAGGCGCCAGTACTGGCGCTTCTTCTCCTCGCGCACCACGACGCCGAGGCGGCTCAGTTCTTCGCGCAGTTCGGCGGCGTCGGACTTGTCGTCCTTGCGCAACGCCTCGGCCCGCACCTTCAGCAGGGCGTTCGCCCCCGGCGGGAGGTCGGGCGTCCCGTCCACCCAGCGCCGGTACTCGTCGCGGTACGGGTCGCCGTCCTCCAACCACTGGTAGCCGTGGGTCTGGAAGGCGTTCGCCAGCTCCTCCGGCTTCAGGTCGTGGCTCTCCCGGGCCAGCTCGCCGGTGTCCACGCCGAGCAGCACGAGCTTCTTGCCGTCCAGGAACGCGGCCGACACCAGGGTGCGGTCGAAGCTCCGGTGCTTCCCGCCCCGCAGCAGCTCGACACCCTCGTTGAACACCTCGACGACCAGCCGCTCGTGCGCCGCGATCCCGGCCACCACGAGCCCGAGCACGGCGCCGACGGCCACCGACCCGATCGTCGCCCACGGCTCCGGGATGGACGCCACGAGCCGGAACGGCCCTTGCATCGGCGCCCACGACAACCCGGCCACCCACCCGGCGATGGACTTCAAGCCCCACACCACGGCCGCGCCCAGCAGCGGGAACCCGACCGACACCAGCGCCACCTGCCCGTGGGGCTCGGCGACCACGGTGGTCTGTCGCGCGTTCATCCCTCACTACCTCCCCCGAAGTGATGACCCAACTTATCGCCGTACCCTCGACGGGTGCGCATCAGGGCCGATCACGTCGTCTGGGACTGGAACGGCACCCTGTTCGCCGACAACGACGCCGTGCTCGCCGCCGTCAACCGGGTCTGCGCCGACTTCGGCCACGCGGCCATCACGCTGGAGCACTGGCGGGACACGTTCAGCCGCCCCATCAAGGACTGCTACGAGCGGATGTTCGGCCAGCCGCTCACGGCGGCGGACTGGCTCCGCATCGACGACGTCTACCACGACGAGTACCGGGGCTCGATGGACCGGTGCGGGCTGGCCGCGGGCGTGCCCGACCACCTCCGGCAGCTCCGCCACTCCCAATCACTGCTGTCGATGTGGTTCCACGACGAGCTGGTCCCGCTGATCACCCGGTTCGGCCTCGGCGAGCTGTTCACCAGGGTGGACGGCCTCAAGACCGCGGCGGACGGCGGCTCGAAGGCCGAGCACCTCGCCGCGCACCTCGAAGCGCTGCGGCTGCGCCCGAACGACGTCGTGCTCATCGGTGACGTGGTGGACGACGCGGACGCCGCCAGGCACGTCGGCGCGCACGTAGTGCTGGTCGCGACCGGCACCAGTTCCCGCACGGTGCTGGAGCGGGCTGGCGTGCCGGTCGCCGACTCGATCCCGGAAGCCCTCACCCACCTCGCGTGAGCCCGCGCCACCCCGCGAACGGCGCTGGGCGCCTCCCGACCACCGGTCGGGGAGACGCCCAGCGAACGCGGAAGGTGTTCAGAGCGCGGCGGCCGCCCGGGCCAGCTCTTCGATCCGCGCGAAGTCACCGGACGCCAGGGCGTCCTTCGGCGCGAGCCACGACCCGCCCACGCACCCGACGTTCGGCAACGCCAGGTAGCTCGGCGCGCTCGCGGGCGTGATCCCGCCGGTCGGGCAGAACCGCAGGCCGGGCAGCGGACCGCCGATGGACTTCAGGTAGTCCACCCCGCCCGCGGCCTCGGCCGGGAAGAACTTCAGCGACGTCAGACCGCGCTCGGCCAGCCGCATCGCCTCCGACACGGTCGCCGCGCCGGGCAGGAACGGCAGCCCGGTGTCCTCGGCCGCGTCCAGCACCCGGTCCGTCGAGCCCGGCGTGACGAGGAACGCCGCACCGGCCTTGGCGGCCTGCTCGGCGTGCTCGGGCGTGGTCACGGTGCCGGCGCCGATCACGATGCCCGGCACCTCCGCCGCCACCCGCTCGATCGCGGCCAGCGCGGCGGGCGTGCGCAGGGTCAGCTCGATGACGCGGACGCCACCGCGCAGCAGCGCCTCGGCCAGCGGCACGGCGTGCGAGGCGTCGTCCACGACGACGACCGGGATGACGGGGGACAGCGCGAGCAGATCCGCGGCAGTGGCGTGCGCTGGGGCGGTCACCGGGAAACCTCCTGGTTGAACTGGCCTTCGAAGTGCGAGGCCGCGATCGGTCCGAACACGCTCGCGCCGCGGTCGGCGGGCCCGATCGCACGGCGCAGCGCGGCGAACAGCTCCCGACCGGTGCCGGTCCACGCCTGCGCGTCCGGCGGGAAGTCCACCAGGTCGCGCGCGGCCAGCTCCGCCGGGTCCACGAACACCTCCAGCGTGCCGGTCTCGGCGTCGAGCCGCAGCACGTCGCCGTCGCGCACCCGCGCCAGCGGGCCGCCGACGGCCGCCTCCGGCGTGACCTGGATGGCGGCCGGGATCTTGCCGGACGCGCCGGACATCCGGCCGTCGGTGACCAGCGCGACCTTGAACCCGCGGTCCATGAGCACGCCCAGCGCCGGGGTGAGCTTGTGCAGCTCGGGCATCCCGTTGGCCTGCGGCCCCTGCTGGCGCACCACGACCACCACGTCCCGCTCCAGTTCACCGGCGTGGAACGCGGCGCTGAACGCCTCCTGCGAGGTGAACACCCGCGCGGGCGCCTCGACGACCCGGTGCTCCGGCTTGACCGCCGACACCTTGATCACCGCGCGGCCGAGGTTGCCGGACAGCATGCGCAGGCCGCCGTCGGCCGCGAACGGGTCGGACACGGGCCGCAGCACGTCGGTGTCCAGCGAGCGGTCGGGGCCGTTGCGCCAGGTCAGCGCGCCTTCGATCAGCACGGGCTCCTGCCGGTAGCGGCGCAGGCCGGGGCCGGCGACGGTCTTCACGTCCTCGTGCAGCAGGCCCGCGTCGAGCAGGGTGGAGACGAGGAACTGCACGCCGCCCGCGGCCTGGAAGTGGTTGATGTCCGCCGAGCCGTTCGGGTAGACGCGGGCCAGCAGCGGCACCACCGACGACAGCTCGGAGAAGTCGTCCCAGTTCAGCTCGATGCCGGCGGCCGACGCGATGGCCACCAGGTGCATGGTGTGGTTGGTCGACCCGCCGGTGGCCAGCAGCGCGATGACGCCGTTGACGACCGACTTCACGTCCACCACGTGCCCGATCGGGGTGTAGTCCTCGCCGCGGCTGATCTCCACCGCGCGCCGCGCGGCCTCCTCGGTCAGCGCCTTCCGCAGCCGGGTGCCCGGCGGCACGAAGCTCGCGCCCGGCAGGTGCAGGCCCATGACCTCGACCACGAGCTGGTTGGAGTTCGCCGTGCCGTAGAACGTGCAGGTCCCGGGGCTGTGGTAGGACTGCGCCTCGGCTTCGAGCAGGTCCTCGCGGGACGCCTTGTTCTCCGCGAACAGCTGCCGCACGCGGGCCTTCTCGGAGTTGGGCAGGCCGGAGGCCATCGGTCCCGCGGGCACCAGGATCGCGGGCAGGTGCCCGAACGACAGGGCGCCGATCAGCAGGCCGGGAGTGATCTTGTCGCACACGCCGAGCAGCAGCGCCGCGTCGAACATCTCGTGCGACAGGGCGATCCCGGTCGCCATCGCGATCACTTCCCGGCTGAACAGGGACAGCTCCATGCCCGCGCGGCCCTGGGTGATGCCGTCGCACATGGCGGGCACGCCGCCCGCGAACTGGGCCACGCCGCCGACGGCGCGCGCCGCGTCCTTGATCCACGCCGGGTACTCGTGCATCGGCTGGTGGGCGGACAGCATGTCGTTGTACGCGGACACGATCGCCACGTTCGGGCGACGCAGTGCCCGGAGGAGGTCTTTGTCACCGCCCGTGATCCCCGCGAAACCGTGGGCGAGGTTGCTGCACGCCATGTCGCGGCGCGCGGGCCCGTCCTGCTGGGCCTGGGCGATGCGGTCGAGGTAGGCGGACCGGCCGGCGGCGCTGCGGGCGGCGATTCGAGCCGTCACTTCGGCGACGACGGGATGCACGCTCATGGTTCGCTGTCTCCGGTGGTGATCACGGGCCGTGGTGGGCCCGGTGGACGACAGCGCTGGCGTCGCACGGACGGACGTGACAGCACCCACACTATGTCACGACACATGATCCTTACAAAAACGATTCAGGTGGTGAGACACGACGCGGTGGGCTGTGGTGCTTGTCACAACGCTGTCGAGTTGGCAGAGTCGGCACACGGACCGACCCGAAGGAGGTGCTGACCATGACGTCCTCCGAGATCGTGGAGCTGCGCCGGGCGCTTGGCCAGTTGCGCCACTGCGTCGGCGGCCTGCGCGCGCGGTACGGCGACGTGGCCGCGGTGCAGAGGCTGGCCAACGACGTCGAACGCCTGGACATCGACGCGACCGAGCTGCTCGACCTGGACAGCACACCGCGGCAGCGCGAGGCTCCGAGGGTCGAGCGCGAAGTCGTCGTCGTTCCCGACACGCCCTACGACCCGAAGCTGTGGATGGACGCCGACGACGAAGGACTCGGCGGCTACCGCAGCCAGCGCACCTGATCGACCGCATGCCGGCCCCCGCGTGACCACGCGGGGGCCGGCTCGGCTTTTCGCCCGGGAAGTCACTGCACCACAACGACGTGGAACGAGGTGAGGTATGAGGGCGCAGATCGCCCAGCGCACGTTGCGGACGGACCGGTGGTGGCTACCGCCGCTGGCGACGTTCGTCGGCTTGTTGCTGATCTCGATCTATGCGGCCGTCCGGACCTTCATGGGCGACTACTACTGGGTGGACGAGTACCGCTACCTCACGCCCATGTACTCCCCGTGCCTGAGTGAGGAGTGCCTGCCCGCGGCGGCGCACTTCGGCCGGCCGCTGCCCGAGCTGCCGGGGTTCCTCACCCCGCCGGTGGTCGTCATCCCGTTCCTGCTCGGGTTCCGGGTGACCTGCTACTACTATCGCAAGGCGTACTACCGGGCGGCGTGGATGTCCCCGCCCGCGTGCGCCGTGGCCGAGCCGCACGCCAAGTACACGGGCGAGACCCGGTTCCCGCTGGTCGCGCAGAACCTGCACCGCTACTTCTTCTACGCCGCGTCGCTCCTGCTGCTGATCAACGTCTACGACGCGTTCTACGCGTTCAGCACCGGGGTCGGCCTCGGCAACCTGGTGCTCCTGGTGAACGTCGGGCTGCTCGCGGCGTACACGCTGTCGTGCCACTCCTGCCGGCACATCGCGGGCGGACGGTTGAAGCACTTCTCCAAGCACCCGGTGCGGTACTGGATGTGGACCCGGATCTCCAAGCTCAACGCCAAGCACATGCAGCTCGCGTGGGCGTCGCTCATCTTCGTCTGCGTCACGGACCTCTACGTCGCGCTGGTCGCCTCCGGGACGATCTCCGACCTCCGATTCGTCAACTAGGGAGTTGTTTTGCCCGAGGTGGAACGGCATTCGTTCGACGTGCTCGTGATCGGCGCCGGCGGTGCTGGTCTGCGCGCCGCGATCGAGGCCAGGGAACACGGGATGCGCACGGCGGTGCTGTGCAAGTCGTTGTTCGGCAAGGCGCACACGGTGATGGCCGAGGGCGGCATCGCCGCGGCCATGGGCAACGCGAACTCCAACGACAACTGGCAGGTGCACTTCCGCGACACCATGCGCGGCGGGAAGTTCCTCAACAACTGGCGGATGGCCGAGCTGCACGCCAAGGAGGCGCCCGACCGGGTGTGGGAGCTGGAGACCTACGGCGCGTTGTTCGACCGGACCGAGGACGGCCGGATCAGCCAGCGCAACTTCGGCGGCCACGAGTACCCGCGGCTCGCGCACGTCGGCGACCGCACCGGGTTGGAGCTGATCCGCAGCCTCCAGCAGAAGGTGGTGTCGCTGCAGCAGGACGACTTCGCCGAGACCGGTGACTACGAGTCGCGGCTGAAGGTGTTCCAGGAGTTCACCGTCACCGATCTGGTCCTCGACGACGGCAAGGTGGCCGGCGCGTTCGGCTACTGGCGCGAGTCCGGCCGGTTCGTGCTGTTCGAGGCGCCCGCCGTGGTGCTCGCGACCGGCGGCATCGGCAAGTCGTTCAAGGTGACGTCGAACTCGTGGGAGTACACCGGCGACGGCCACGCGCTGGCGCTGCGGGCCGGCGCGTCGCTGATCAACATGGAGTTCGTCCAGTTCCACCCGACCGGCATGGTCTGGCCGCCGTCCGTGAAGGGCATCCTGGTCACCGAGTCGGTCCGCGGTGACGGCGGCGTGCTGCGCAACTCCGACGGCAAGCGGTTCATGTTCGACTACATCCCCGAGGTGTTCAAGGACAAGTACGCCGACAACGAGGCCGAGGCCGACCGCTGGTACGCCGACCCCGGCAACAACCGGCGGCCACCGGAGCTCCTGCCGCGCGACGAGGTGGCCCGTGCCATCAACTCCGAGGTCAAGGCCGGGCGCGGCTCGGAGCACGGCGGCGTGTTCCTCGACGTGTCGACGCGCCTGCCCGCCGAGGAGATCATGCGGCGGCTGCCGTCGATGCACCACCAGTTCAAGGAGCTGGCGGACGTCGACATCACGGCGCAGCCGATGGAGGTCGGGCCGACGTGCCACTACGTGATGGGCGGCGTGCAGGTCGACCCCGACACGGGCGCGTCGTCGGTGCCGGGGCTGTTCGCGGCCGGCGAGGTGTCCGGCGGCATGCACGGCTCGAACCGGCTGGGCGGCAACTCGCTGTCCGACCTGCTGGTGTTCGGCCGCCGTGCGGGCGCCGGCGCGTCGGACTACGTGGCCGGGCTCTCGGAGCGGCCGGTGTGCTCGGACGAGGCCGTCACCGAGGCGGAACGGGTGGCCGTGGCGCCGTTCTCCGGTTCCGGTGAGGGCGGCGAGAACCCGTACGCGCTGCACATGGAGCTGCAGCAGGCGATGAACGACCTGGTCGGCATCATCCGGCGGGCCGACGAGATGGACCAGGCGGTCAAGCGCCTGGACGACCTGAAGCGGCGGGCCGCGTCCCTGGTGGTCGAGGGGCACCGGCAGTTCAACCCCGGCTGGCACCTGGCGCTGGACCTGCGGAACATGCTGCTGGTCAGCGAGTGCGTCGCGCGGGCCGCGCTGCTGCGCACCGAGAGCCGCGGCGGGCACACGCGCGACGACTTCCCGGGCATGGACGCCGAGTGGCGGCGGAAGTTGTTGGTGTGCGCGCTGTCCGGCTCCTCGGTGGACGTCGTGGAGGAGCCGCAGGTCCCGATCCGGCCGGACCTGCTGGCGTTGTTCGAGCCGAGCGAGTTGCAGAAGTACCTGACCGCGGACGAGCTGGAGGGGTGACATGGGGTACCAGGGGCACTTCCGGGTGTGGCGCGGTTCGGACGAGGGCGGCGGGCTGGAGGACTTCACCGTCGAGGTGAACGAGGGCGAGGTCGTGCTCGACGTGATCCACCGCCTCCAGGCCACGCAGACGCCCGACCTCGCCGTGCGGTGGAACTGCAAGGCGGGCAAGTGCGGGTCGTGCTCGGCGGAGATCAACGGCAAGCCGAGGCTGCTGTGCATGACGCGGATGTCGGTGTTCGCGGAGGACGAGACGGTGACCGTGACGCCGATGCGCACGTTCCCCGTGATCCGCGACCTCGTGACCGACGTGTCGTACAACTACCACAAGGCGCGCGAGATCCCGTCGTTCAAGCCGCCCGCGGGCGTCGCGCCGGGGGAGTACCGGATGAAGCAGGTCGACGTCGCGCGCTCGCAGGAGTTCCGCAAGTGCATCGAGTGCTTCCTGTGCAACAACACGTGCCACGTCATCCGGGACCACGAGGAGAACAAGGAGTCGTTCGCCGGACCGCGGTTCCTGATGCGCGTGGCCGAGCTGGAGATGCACCCGCTGGACGAGGCCGACCGCGTCGCCGAGGCGCAGTCCGCGCACGGCCTGGGCCTGTGCAACATCACGAAGTGCTGCACGGACGTGTGCCCGGAGCACATCAAGATCACCGACAACGCGCTGATCCCGATGAAGGAACGCGTCGCCGACCAGCGCTATGACCCGATCGTGTGGTTGGGCAACAAGCTGTTCCGGAGGTCCTGACCCCGGCGGACCCCGGTCAGGGCGGTCCGGAACAGGCGGGCCACGTCCACGGCGAACCCGCGTCGCGTCACCCCGAGGTGGCGCAACGCGGGGCCGTGGTCCCACGCCACCGCGGCCACCGCGCCGCCCAGCAGCACCCACCAGGTCACCGTCACGGCCGACCGGACCGGCCGCGGCCACGCCGCGAACGCGTGCCGCAGCCGTTGGCAGTGGAACGGCACGTGCCGCTCCTCGTCGGCGAGGATGCGACCCGCGACCTCGGACGTCAGCGGATCGCCGACGCCGTCCCGCAACGCCCGGTAGTAGCACAGCGCCACGACCTCGGCGATCAGCAGCACCATCAGCTCCAGGCGCAGCCCCAACGCCCGCCGCAGCCGCACGAACACCGCGTCCGACCAGTGGCTCGCGATCGTCGTCGCGCCGGCCGACGACAGCAGCAGCGCGAGCAGCCGCGCGTGGTTCTGCTCCTCCTTGACGAACAACCGCACCACGCGCGAGTAGTCGTCGTCCCCGGCTCCCTCGGCCTTCGCTATCAGGTTCGCGCCGTCGCCCGCCTCGCCGACCTGGAACCGCTGGACGCTCCGCACCACCGCGGGGTGCACCCGCGCCGTCCGGTCGAAGTCCGGGTCGCCCACCTCCGCCCGCCGCCGCGCCTCGGCCTCGAACTCGCGCACCCAGTGGTTGAAGCTGCTCACGATCGTCCTCCTCTGCGTGCCGGGCCCCCGGGTCCAGGATGGACGGACCCCTGCCCCGCGCGTGGGGAGATCCCGTGGAGGTTTCGCGGAGACCGGTTCACGCCCGCCCGTCGCCGCAGGTCCGGGATCAGGGTGAGCAGGCCGACCAGCGCCAGCCCCGCGCCCAGCCACAGCGGCGCGCGCAGGCCGTGGTCGGTGATGAGCAGGCCGCCCAGCCAGGACCCGATGATGATGCCGAGCGTGATGAACGACCCGTGCACGGTGTTGACCAGCGGTCCCGCCGTGCCGGTGCGCTGGACCCGCGTCACCAGCGCCGGGTTCATCGTGACGCCGACCAGGCCGATGCCCAGCAGGCACACCACGGCCACCGGCGGCACGTGGGCGAGCAGGGCGAACCCGGTGAGGAACGCGGCGTTCAGCCCCAGGCCGGTGACCAGCGTCGGCAGCGCGTGCCGGTCGGCGAACCGGCCCACCACGTGGTTGCCGACGAGCGTGGCCACGCCGTAGGCGGCGAGCAGCAACGGCACCGCGCGCGGGTCGAAGCCGGTGACCTCGGTCAGGACCGGGTTGACGTAGCTGAACGCGGCGAACGTCGCGCCGATGACGAACGTGCTGGTGGACAGCACCAGCCACAGCCTCGGGCGGGCGACGGCCCGCAGCTCGGCGCGCACGGTCGTGTCGCCGTTGACGTGGTCGAGGCGCGGCATCCCGGCGAACGTGCTCGCGGCGGCGACGACGGTGAGCACGGCGATGCCCCAGAACGCCGCCCGCCAGCCCAGGTGCTCGCCGGTGAACGTCGCCAGCGGCAGGCCCAGCAGCGTGCCGAACATCAGTCCGTTGAGGACGGTCGCGGTGGCCCGGCCGCGCAGCCGCTCCTCGACCAGCGCGGACGTCACCGAGATCGCGACGCCGAAGAACGCCTGGGAGGCCGCGCCGGTGACGACGCGGGCGGCGAGCATCACGCCGTAGTCGGTGGCGGTGGCGGCGAGGACGTTGCCGGCCAGGAAGACGGCGAACAACGTCATCAGCGCCGGTTTCGGGCGGAGTCGGAGCATCAGCACGGTGAGCAGCGGCCCGCCGACCGCCATCGCGGCGGCGAACGCGGTGATCAGGTAGCCGATCTCGGGGATGGTGGCGCGCAGGCCCGCCGCCATCTGCGGCATGAGCCCGGCGACGACGAACTCGCTGGTCACCATGGCGAAGATGCCGAGGGCCAGCAGGTGGACGACCTTGGGCATGTCCGGCGCTCCTGTTGTGTATTGATCGGTCCAAAATGTGGGCACGCGTGGTCCCGCTCGTGCCGGTGAAGGTCTCAGACGGCGTCCAGCGCGGTGGCGGCGATGGCTTCCAACGCCGCGACGTCCGCCCCGCCCTGCCCGGCGACCCGGATGCCCGCGATCACCGCGTTGAGGAACCGGGCCAGCTCGGCGGGCTCCCGGGTGGACGCCAGGTCGCCGTCGCGCTGCCCGGTCCGGATGACGGCGGTCAGCGCGTCCAGTCGGCGTTGCTGGTCACGGGCCAGCAGGTCGGCGGCCTCGGCGTCCCGCGCGGCGAGTTCGACGGTGGTGTTGACGGTGAGGCAGCCGAGCCCGCGGCCGTCCCGCCGGTGCTCCGCCTCGCCCGCGACGATCGCGTCGAACAGGTCGCGCAACCGGTCCCTCGGCGACCGCGTCTCGTCTTCGAGGAGCGCCAGCTGGCTGGTGGTCATGAGGTTCGTGTAGCGGACGAGCGCGCGCTTGAACAGCTCGTGCTTGCTGGTGAACGTGTTGTAGATGCTGCTGCGGCCGAGTCCGGTGGCCCGGCAGAGGTCCTCGGTGGACGTCGCCTCGTAGCCGTTCGCCCAGAACGCGCGCATCGCCGCGTCGACGGCCTGCTCCTCGTCGAACGCCTTGGGTCGGGGCACGCGTCCCACGGTAGCAGTTTTGGAACGACCTATACAAAAGGCAGGGGCTCGCGCCGGTCGAGCCAGTCCTGGGGGACTTCCGCTCGGCAGGCCAGGATGCCGCCCACCATCGCCGCCGTCGTGTCCATGTCACCGCCCGCCTCCACGCACGCCCCGATGGCGGCGCGGTAGTCGTCGGCGTACGTGGCCACGACCCAGAGCACGAACGGCACGCTGTCCTGCGCGGTCGAGCGCGACCCGTTGCCCAGCTCGTACGCGGCCTCGGCGGTGGAACGCCCGAGCAACCGCCGCGCGTCCGCCACGCCGCGCCGCACCTGCCCGTCGTCCAGGTGGTCCAGCACGGCGTCGAACACGTCGGCTCCGGGCACGGCCGCCGCGACGGCCACCGCCACCGCGCCCGCGATCCCCTCGGGGTGCAGGTGCGTGACCTCGGCGGAGCGGACCGCCTGCGTCACCACGGCGTCGAGGTCGTCGGCGAAGAACGCGCCCAGCGGCGCGACCCTCATGGCCGCCCCGTTGCCGCACGACCCCTCGCCCCGGTAGGCCGTCGCCGCCGCCTCCCGCCACGGCACCCCGTCCCGGATGCGGTGCAGCACCACCACGGCGCCAGGCCCGTAACCCCGGTACGGGTCGCAGTGCTCGGCGAACGACGCGGCCAGCCGGTCCTGGTCGACCTCGCCGCGATCGCGCAGCTCGGCCAGCAGCAGGCAGGCCATCTCGGTGTCGTCGGTCCACGGCCACGTCCCGTCCGGCACCACGTCGAGGGTGCGGGAACGGCCGGGGACGAAGAACTGCGCGCCCAGGGCGTCGCCGACGGACAGCCCGTCCAGAGATCGTCGTGCGCGGTCGAAGGACATCACCGCGCAGCCTAGGCCCCGACCCCGGCGCAGTCGACCACCTTCACCGCGACCCACAGGAACACCTTGGGGTCACCGGAACCCGATGCCGTCAGCCACTCCGCCGCCACCCGCGCGTCATGCGCGTCGTGCACCAACCCCCACCGCCCCGGTCGGATGCCGGTCGCCCGCCCCACGTCGCCCACGAGACCGCCGAGGCACGTCCACGTGTGCCAGGTGCCCGAGTCGAAGCCGACCAGCTCGAAGCCCAGCACGTCACCGTCGGGCAGCGGTTCGGTCCGGGCCAACCGCTCCGGCAGGCTGCCCGCCGCCACGTCCCACCCGCCGTCGGCCACGTCCTCCAGCACGGCGGCAACGTCGCGGGAGTCGATCCCCACCGCGAGCACGTGCAGCCCGTCCCGTCCGGCGCGGGCCACCGCGGCGGACTCCCGGTCACCGAACCACTCGTCCCACTCGGTCGACGGCACGACCGTCGTCACGCAGCCGCTCATCGACACCAGGTCGCCCTCCGGCAGCCCCGCGTCCTGCCAGTCCGCCCGCGCGTCCCGCCCGACCACGCGGTAGCCGGCCAGGGCGTGCGTCACCGGTCCCACCTCCGACCGAACGCGGCGAGCTCGTCGCCGTGCTCGATCCGCTCCGCCCACTCCTCCGGCCACGCTTCGAGACCGTGCGCAGCGCCCGCGAACGCGCCGGTGAGGCACGCGATCGAGTCCGAGTCGCCGGACGTCGTCGCCGCCCGCGCCAGCGCCGACACCGGCTCGTCCCGGAACATCAGGAAGCAGTGCAGCGCGGTCGCCAGCGCCTCCTCCGCCACCCACCCGGCGCCCGTCGCGAGGCACGGGTCCGCGTCCCGGTCCGGCTCGGCGTCGGCGAGCGTGTCCAGCACGGCCGCGCACTCGTCCCACCCGCGGGCGATGAAGGTCTCCGGGTCGGACACGCCGGGACGCGCCCACAGGTCGGCCAACCAGTCCTCGCGGTAGGTCGTCCGCTGCTCCGCGCACCGCTGCCGCAACGCCGCCGTGAGGTCGCCCGCCGCCATGCCGTCACGCAGCCAGTGCACCGCGAAGGCCGTCAGCTCGCTCGCCGCGAGCGCCGTCGGGTGGCCGTGCGTGAGGGCGGACTGGAGCTGGGCGATCCCGGCGCGGTCGTCGTCCGACAGGTCGGGCACGAGCCCCACCGGCGCGACCCGCATGTTCGCGCCGCAGCCCTTGGACGAGGCCCCGGTCGCCTCCCGCCACGGCAGCCCGGCGGCCAGCTTCTCGCACGCCTGCAAGCACGTCATGCCCGGGGCGCGATTGTTGTCGGGCGACTCCCACCACCGCACGAAGTGGTCGCGCAACGCGTCGGCGATCCGGTCACGACCGTCCACCAACGCCCGGGCGACCGCCAACGTCATCTGCGTGTCGTCCGTGACCAGGGCGGGCTCACCCTCGAGCTCCCGAGGCCCACCCACGCCGTACCGCTGCTCGATCTCGGCCACGGTCAGGAACTCGGTGGGCGCGCCCAACGCGTCCCCGTAGGCCAACCCCAGCAACGCCCCACTCGCCCTCGTCACCGCGCCATCGTAGGTTCCACCCACCGCGCGAAGCGCGTGAAATAGGGGTCGGTCCGACGCCTCAACGGCCTTCGGTCCAGTAGCGCTGGAGCCTGGCGATCGCCTCGTCCTTGCTCATCCCGGCCACCTCCGACTCATCGAGTCCGACCCGCGAGATCAGCAGGAACACGAGGTCGGCGGGCAGGGCGGCCGCCGGCGGCTCAGGTGTCCCGCGGGCGGGTTTGACGCCGTCCTGCACGCACGACCAGAACGTCGGTTCGTCGACGTCGAGCTGATCACGCAGGATGTGCTTCCACATGTTCTGCCCGTAGCCGGTGCGGTCCACCGGGTGCGAGACGCGGGTGCGCAGGATCCTGCCGTCGACGAGATCGAGCTCGTAGGTGACGTGGTGCGTTCCGGTCCGGCCGCCGGCGTCGCGCACTCGGCGCCACTCCTCGACCTGGCAGAACGCCTCGTGGTCCTTGCGCGTCGGCTGCGGCCAGGACGTCACCGCGCGGCACCGACCAGCCAGTCGCGCAGCTGCTCGTCGTCGCTCAAGCTGATCAACTGCACCAATCCCCAGTTGTCGCGGTGGTTCGGGGCGTCGAGCAGGCGCTCCTGCCAGTCTTCCGCGTACTCCCGCAGAGCGTCGACCATCTCGGTGATCGCCTCGTCGAACGACGCGCCATCGGCCGCCACGGGCAGCCCCGGGATGAACACCGACCAGCCGCCGGCCTCCGGGACGACCTGGGCGCGCGACGGAACGATCGACGCGAGGAAGTGGCGCAGTCGCTTGACGTCCACGACGGCGGTCGTGGCCGAGTCACGTCTCACCGTGGCGACTCGACCCTTCTCGGCGGCGTCCAGCAAGTCCTTCAGGTGGGCGCGAGCCTCGGTGTAGCTGTCGTAGTGAACAGCGGGCATGCCGGCCTCCCAGAGTGGTCGTCACCAGCGTGCCTCTCCACCCCAAGTACGTCAAGTACGTGACGTACTTGGCCAGCTGCGACCAGCGGACGTGGAAGAGCCGGGGCGACAACCGTCGCCCCGGCTCTCGCCGGCTACTTCACCGCACGTCGAGCGATCAGCTGCAACCCGAGGTCGAGCCGCAGCCCTCGCACAGGTAGCACGAGCCCGCCGGGCGCATCTTCGTGCCGCACGTCATGCACAGCGGCGCGTCCGCGGCCTTGCCCAGGTGCAGTTCGAGCAGTTCCGTGGAACTGCCCACCTTGATGTCCTGCGGCTTGGGCTTCTTCTCCTCCGCGGGCGCCGGGGTGGCGCTCGCCTGCGGGGCGGCGTCGACCGACGTGCGCAGGCCCTCCAGGTCGACGTCGCCGTTGCCGTAGTCCGACGACACCTGCGCCGTGCGCTCGTCGGCGGTGAAGATGCCGAGCTGCGCGCGCTTCTCGAACGGCAGGTAGTCGAGCGCCAGCCGCCGGAACAGGTAGTCCAGGACGCTGGTCGCGATGCGGACGTCCGGGTCGTCCGTCATGCCCGCCGGCTCGAAGCGCAGGTTCTGGAACTTCGAGACGTAGAACTCGAGCGGGATGCCGTACTGCAGACCCACCGAGATGGACATGGAGAACGCGTCCATCACACCGGCCAGCGTCGAGCCCTGCTTGCCGAGCTTGACGAAGATCTCGCCGAGGCCGTCGTCCGGGTACGAGCCGGCGTGCAGGTAGCCCTCCGCGCCGCCGACCGTGAACGACACCGTCTGCGACGGGCGCTTCTTCGGCAGCCGCTTGCGCACCGGGCGGTACTCGACGACGGTCTCGGTCTTCGCCTCCGCGGACGTGGACGAGCCCGAGCCGACCGCCTTGGCCGTCTTGCCCGCCGACAGCGGCTGGCCGACCTTGCAGTTGTCGCGGTAGATCGCCAGCGCCTTCAGGCCCAGCTTCCAGCCCTGGTAGTAGATCTCCTCGACCTCTTCGACGGTCGCCGTCTCCGGCATGTTGACCGTCTTCGAGATCGCGCCCGAGATGAACGGCTGCACCGCGGCCATCATCCGCACGTGGCCCATCGGCGCGATCGACCGGTCGCCCATCGCGCAGTCGAACACCTCGTAGTGCTCGGTCTTCAGACCGGGGGCGTCGACCACGTGGCCGTGCTCGCCGATGTACTCGACGATCGCCTCGATCTGCTCCTCCTGGTAGCCCAGGACGCGCAGCGCGCGCGGCACGGTCTGGTTGACGATCTGCATCGAGCCGCCGCCGACCAGCTTCTTGAACTTCACCAGCGCCAGGTCCGGCTCGATGCCGGTCGTGTCGCAGTCCATCATCAGGCCGATGGTGCCGGTGGGCGCGAGCACGCTGGCCTGCGCGTTGCGCCAGCCGTTGCGGGCGCCGATCTTCTGGCACTCCTGCCACGCCTTGGTCGCGACCTTCTGCACCGCCGCGTCGTTCGCGTGGTACGTGCGCAGCATGTCGTTGGCGGCCGAGTGCTTGCGGATGACCCGCTGGTGGCCCTCGGCGTTGCGGGCGTAGCCCTCGTACGGGCCGACGATGCCCGCCAGCTCCGCCGACCGCTTGTACGCCACGGCCTGCATCAGGGACGTGATCGAGGCGGCCAGCGCGCGGCCGCCCTCGGAGTCGTACGCGTGGCCGGTCGCCATGAGCAGCGCGCCCAGGTTCGCGTAGCCGATGCCGAGCTGGCGGAACGCGCGGGTCGTCTCGCCGATCGCGGGGGTCGGGAAGTCCGCGAAGCAGATCGAGATGTCCATCGCGGTGATGATGATCTCGACGGACTTGGCGAACAGCTCCGCGTCGAACGAGCCGTCGTCCTTCAGGAACTTCATCAGGTTCAACGACGCCAGGTTGCAGCTGGAGTTGTCCAGGTGCATGTACTCCGAGCACGGGTTGGAGGCCGTGATGCGGCCCGACTCCGGCGTGGTGTGCCAGTCGTTGATCGTGCCGTCGTACTGGATGCCGGGGTCGGCGCACTCCCATGCGGCCTGCGCCAGCTTGCGGAACAGGTCCTTCGCGTCGACGTGCTCGATGATCTCGCCGGTCTGGCGGGCGCGCAGGCCGAACTGCCCGCCGTTCTCGTAGGCGTGCATGAACTCGTCGGACACGCGGATCGAGTTGTTGGCGTTCTGGTACTGCACGGACACGATGTCCTTGCCGCCCAGGTCCATGTCGAACCCGGCGTCGCGCAGCGCGCGGACCTTGTCCTCTTCCCGCGCCTTCGTCTGGATGAACTCCTCGACGTCCGGGTGGTCGACGTCCAGCACGACCATCTTCGCCGCGCGACGGGTCGCGCCGCCGGACTTGATGGTGCCCGCCGACGCGTCCGCGCCGCGCATGAACGACACCGGGCCGGACGCCGTGCCGCCGGAGGACAGCAGCTCCTTGGACGACCGGATGCGCGACAGGTTCAGGCCCGCGCCCGAGCCGCCCTTGAAGATCAGGCCCTCCTCGCGGTACCAGTTCAGGATCGACTCCATCGTGTCGTCGACCGACAGGATGAAGCAGGCGCTGACCTGCTGCGGGGAGCTGGTGCCCACGTTGAACCACACCGGCGAGTTGAAGCTGAACACCTGGTGCAGCAGCATCCAGGTCAGCTCGTGCTCGTAGATCTCGGCGTCCTCGTCGGTGGCGAAGTAGCCGTGCTTGACGCCCGCCTCGACGTAGGTCTTCACCACGCGGTCGATGAGCTGGCGGAGGCTGTGCTCGCGCTGCGGCGTGCCCACCGCGCCGCGGAAGTACTTGCTGGTGACGATGTTGGTCGCGTTGACCGACCAGAAGTCGGGGAACTCGACGCCGCGCTGCTCGAAGTTCACCGAGCCGTCGCGCCAGTTCGTCATGACGACGTCGCGGTGCTCCCAGGTGACCTCGTCATAGGGGTGCTTGCCGGCCGTGGTGTAGACGCGCTCCACCTTCAGCTTGGCGGTCTTGTCGCCCGCGCCGTTGCGGGTGGCTGTCTTCTTTGAGCCACCAACGGTGTCGGTCATCCGAGGTCCCTCTCGATCAACATGTGTGGGGTGGGTGCGGCGACCACGTCCGGGCTCCCCGTCCGAGGCGGTCGATGCGGTGTTCTTCGTTCTTCGTTCTTCGTCGGGGCGGCGGGCGCCGGCCGACGGGCGCTAGTCGCCCCGCGGCCGGCCGCCCTGGGCGTCGCGAAGATCGGCGATCTCCTTCTCGAAGTCCTCGACGGACGAGAAGGAGCGGTAGACGCTCGCGAAGCGGAGGTACGCGACCTCGTCCAGCTCGCGGAGGGGGCCCAGGATGGCCAGGCCCACCTCGTGGCTGGGGATCTCGGCGACGCCGCCGGAGCGGATCGACTCCTCCACGCGCTGCGCCAGTTGTTGGAGGGCGTCCTCGTCGACGGGACGGCCCTGGCACGCGCGGCGCACGCCGACGACGACCTTGTCGCGGCTGAACGGCTCGGTCACACCCGAGCGCTTGACCACCGCGAGCACGGCCTCCTCGACCGTGGTGAAGCGGCGGCCGCAGGCCGTGCACGACCGGCGGCGGCGGATGACCTGACCCTCGTCGACCTCGCGGGAATCGACGACACGCGAGTCGGAGTGCCGGCAGAACGGGCATCGCACGGCTGGTTCCCCCTCCCCTGGGCAGCGTCCATCGCGTTAGCCTCCGTCGTGGGGAAAACCCCAACCTGTGGACTAACTACAACGGTGTGACCACTAGATGTAGGGGTCAACCTATGCCCAAGGCCTACGGCGCTGCAAGTCGGAAGGCAGCGTGTCCCGTCACTCGGACGGGGGAATCGGGCAGGAGCTCCGGAAACGCGCGAACCGCGCTCGCGGAGGTCGCGGCGGCGCGGTTCGACGGGGGGAGCGGAGTGGGCGTCAGGGGGTGCCGTCGGGGACGACCAGGGACTGGCCGGGGGTGACGTCGGAGCCCGGCAGGGCGTTCAGCTCGCGGATGCGCGACACCACGGCCTCCGGGTCGCTCGCGGGCGCGCTGCGCTCGGCGACGTCCCACAGCGTCTCGCCCACCTGGACGTGCACGACGTTGGTGCGTTCGGGGACGGACGTGGCGCCCGTCGAGTACAGGTAGGCGAGGCTCAGGAGCGCGGCGAACGCGGCGGCGACGGCTGCGTATCCGAGGAACTGGAGCACGGGGTGCCGGCCGGGCCGCACCTCGCAGGCGACCGCCTCGGGCGCGGTCGGCCGCACGGCGACCGGTCGGGGGCGGGTCGACGGGCGGCGGTTGTCCTTGTCCGCCACCTCGAACCGCCGCAGGACCCGTGGTCCGGGTCGCAATCCGCGGCCGAGGGCGACATCCTCGACACCGGCGCCGTCCACGAGTTCGAAGCCGTTCCGGGTGCCAATGACCACCGCCATGTTGCCCTCCACCGCAGGTCATCCGATCATGATCGAACCTGTGTTCGATCGAACGTCCGTGCGAATGTCTACCACTTCGCCGGGTAAAATCGCCAGGACACGCCGAGGATTACTTCGAACAGGTGTTTGATCTGGGCACGGAACCCGACTACCGTCCACTGTTGAAGATCGTCGGAGAGCCGGCCTGGGCAATCGGGACCGGTGAGGAGGAAGCACCGTGGCACGCAAGACCAACGAAGAGCCGCGCACCGCCGATGTGCCCTCCGCGCCCGAACCGGCGGACATCGCGGGCAACGCCGGGCTCACCCTGCGCCAGCGCAAGGTGCTCGACGTGATCCGCGACTGGCTGGACCGGTTCGGCTACCCGCCCAGCGTGCGCGAGATCGGGGAGGCCGTCGGCCTGACCTCGACCTCGTCCGTGGCCCACCAGCTGCGCGCCCTGGAGCGGAAGGGCTACCTGCGCCGCGACCCCAACCGGCCGCGCGCGGTGGGCGTGCTGCCCGCCGAGATCGTGACCGGCCTCGACCCGGCGTCCAAGCCGACGCCCGCGTACGTGCCCATGCTGGGCCGCATCGCGGCCGGTGGGCCGATCCTGGCCGAGGAGTCCATCGAGGACGTCTTCCCCCTGCCGCGCGAGATCGTCGGCGAGGGCGAGGTGTTCCTGCTGAAGGTCGTGGGCGACTCGATGGTCGACGCCGCCATCACCGACGGCGACTGGGTCGTGGTCCGGCAGCAGCCGACGGCCGACAACGGCGAGGTGGTGGCCGCCATGATCGACGGCGAGGCCACCGTGAAGACGTTCAAGCGCAAGGACGACGGGCACGTGTGGCTGATGCCGCAGAACCCGGCCTACCAGCCGATCCAGGGCGACGAGGCGTCGATCCTGGGCAAGGTCGTGGCGGTCCTGCGCAGGCTCTGAGCACCTTCGGGACGGGGGAGCGGTCCGCGGCGCGGGCCGCTCACGCCCTTCGGCGGCGTGACCCCCGGACCAGCGCTGCCACCAGCAGCAACGCCCCCACCCCGCCCGCCACCACCGGCCACGGCGACCGGGGCTCGGCGGCCGGGGGAGCGGCCGACGTGTCGTTGCCGCGCGCCGGGGCCTCGGCCG
>NZ_JBHTLK010000090.1:0-25233 GCF_042678885.1 Saccharothrix hoggarensis | reverse complement strand
CGGGTGGCCCGAGGGCGCGGTGCCGGAGGCGGTCGCCGGTCCGCGGCGGGGGCGACGCGGGGGAGGAGCCGGCGGTGACGCGCAGGACCGTGAGGGCGGCGCCGTCGGCGGTGGGCGCGGTGTACCACCAGCCGTCCGCCGTCGCCTCCACCAGCGAGTACGACCCGGCGTCGGGCAGGTCGCAGCGCCAGGCCGTGCAGTGCAGGTGGTCGGAGCGGTGCCAGTCGAGGTGACGGCGGGTGAGCGCGCGCGGGGTGCCGGTGGCGTCCACGACGACCTTGGCCCGCACGCCCCCGGCCGTCCGCAAGCCACCGACGCTCCCCGGGCCACCGACGCTCCCCGGGCCACCGCCGGTGTCCAGGCCGCCGACGGTCCACGCGCCGCCGTGGGCGCGGAGGCCCCGGACGTGACCGCGCACGACCTTCGCGCCCGCGTCCCGTGCCAGGGCGCGGAGCTCCCGGTCGAACGACGCCCGGTCGACCGCCCACGGTGGCCCGTTCGGGTCCAGGATGCCGGGCCGGTGGTCCACCTCGTCGGTGGCCCACGAGCTGCGCGCCTCGTGCACGGGACGCGCCGACGCCGCCACGACGTCCCACGCGCCCAGCGCGGCCAGAGCGGGACGTGCGGCCGCGGACAGCTGCTGGCCGATGCGGTGCCAGGGCGTGCGGTCATCGTGGACGAGCACCACCGCGGCCCCGGACGCGGCCAGGTGCCGGGCGACGGCCGCACCCGCCGGGCCGCCGCCCACCACGACGGCGTCCGCGGTCACCGTTCGCCGGTCAGGTAGCGCTCGCGGACGAACGGGTGGCCGTCCGGGCTGGTGCCGAAGGCCCGGACCGACGTGACCGCGCCGGCGTCGACCCGTCCGGTGGACGACCCGGCGTCCAGCGTCACCTGGTGCTCGGCGCCCTCCGCCAGGACCGCCTCGACGGTCGAGTCCTCGGCGCCCCACAGCGTGACCTCGGCCCCGGAGTCGGTGCTGTCGACGACCAACCGGATGTCGGACTCCGCGGACGCGGTCACCTGGTACGGCAACGCGTCCGCGCCCTCGTCGGCGGTGACCACGACCCGCCACAGGCCGCTGCGGTCGTAGCGGCTCGGGAAGCTCTCGAACGGCAGCTCGACCCGCAGGGTGGCCGACTCGGCGTCCTTCGTGGCGTGCACGTCGGCGACGCCGGCATCGAGGCGGCGGCCCAACGGGCTCACGAGGACCACCGACAGCGCTCCGTCGGCCGCCTGCAACGTGACGGACAGGGCGTGGTCGACCTCGGTGAGCTGGAGCGTCCAGGTGTGCTGCTGCCCGGCCGACAGGACTCCCTGCCCGGCCAGCAGCAGGTCCACCCCGACCGGAGGCGAGTACGGCTGCCCCGCCTCGTCCGCCGCGGAGGCGCCGCGTCCGCTGACCGGGATCGTCCACCGGTCGCCGGTGTTCCGGTCCAGCAGGACGACTTCGCCGTCCACGACGTCCGCGCGGGCCGCGGCGTAGGTGAGGTCCAGCGACAGCAACGTGGACGTCGGGTCGCCGCTGGTCCTCGGCGTGCCGACGGTGACCGCCCCGGGGGCGTTCTCCACCACGAGGTCCGGCACGGCGCCGGCGGCGTGGACGACGACCGGCACCGTGCGCCCCTCCGTGCCGACGGTCCCGAAGTTCACCGCGCCGGCGCGCACCGTGCTCTGCTGGGTGAGCGTGCGCTCCTGCTCGACGTACTGGCTGCCCTTCGGCAGGACGAAGCCCAGCTTGTACCAGTCCTTCACCATGTTCTCGTTGTTGCCGACCATGCGGTCCCAGGCCTGGAACTTGTTGTCCGCGATGACGGTGTTGGGGCGCTGCACCGGCCACCAGTCGCTCCCGCACGCCATGAAGTCGGTCTGCCACGGCAGCGCCATCCGGGCGGTGACGTCGCCCGCGCGCACCCGGTTCGTGTCGAACCGGAACGGGTGGCCCTTGCGCCAGATGGACGTGGTGTCGGCGCGGAGGGCGAAGCGGCCGAACTCGATGCCGGGGAAGAGCGATCCGCCGACGCAGCCGTCCAGCGCGGCCCGGTCGAGCCCGTCCGGGGTGACCCGCGCGGCCGGCGGCGGCCAGTCCTGCCGGTAGTTGCCGTCCTTCCAGCGCTTCATCACCTCGTACTGGACCGCCGTCAGGTGGGAGTCCGTGCCGTCGTAACCGGGAGTGCTTCCGCCGTGCGTGAGGTGCGGCATGTCCTGGTGCCGGGAGGGGGTTCCGGTGGCGGGCTTGAGGCGGTCGAAGATGTGGTGCCTGCTCGCGTCGCCGTAGACCGGGTCCTCCCACCGGTGGCGGTAGGGCTTGACCCGTCGCGTCCAGCGGATCGTCCTGGCGCGTTGCAGGATCGGCTGGACGTGCGCGGCGTAGGACGGCGTGGCGGGCGGCAGCAGCGCCGACGTCTCCTCGATGATCTTGTGGGTCTTGTAGTAGTCGAGGAGCCGCTCGTACATGCTGATCACGTCGGTGAAGTAGGGCGCGAACTTCGGGGGCGCGACGACGACCCACGCGCCGGTCACGTCCCCGACGGCCCTGCCCTTGATCTTCACGGTCGCGCCGACCGGGCCGTCGGACGTGTCGTCGTGCCACCCGTCGTTGTCGAAGGTGCCCTGGAGGGCCTTGCCGGTCGGCGAGCCCGAGCTGCCGCGGCCGCCGAGCACGAGGAGGTGCCCGGAGCCGTCGGTCCGGAGGGCGCCGAGGTCGACGTCGGTCTTCTTGCCCTGGTGGGTGAACGGCGCCTTCGGGATGGCCTTCACCGCGTCCTTGCCGGTGATGGTCTGCACGCCGGGGTCGATGACGAGCTTCTTCCGGGCGTCGCCCGTGACGTCGCGGTTGCGGTCCTCGGTGTCGCCGAACGCCGTCTTCGACGCGGCCTTGCGGTTGACCACGTGCACCGACCAGGTGATCGACACGTCGGCCGAGTCGGTCAGCTCCACCCACCGGGTCCCGGTCTCGTCGTAGCCGAAGCAGCGGAACCGGGCGGCTTGGCGGCGCACCTTCCCGGAGGCGTCCTTGAACTTCTTGTCCGCCGGCAGGCCCGGCTGCCCGGGGATCTCGGGGCCGACGAAGTACTCGTCGCTGTTCCCCAGCCTGGCGACGCCGATGGCGGGATGGATCTTGACCTTCGTCACCTCGGAGATGGGAAGGGTCATCGCTTCTCCCTGGCTGGGTTCCGGACGTGTCGTGACGAGTATGTTCCGCGCGCTCGGCGGTGCCCATTCCCCTGTCGGGTTGGCGAAAGACACGGTCGGTGGAAGCCGTGCCCCCGAACGGTGTTAGTAATCGTGCCGGGGTCGACGTCGCCCGGAACTGCCCGAACATTGGTGCGGGCACTCGGGCTCGCCTCGGAAGGGATTCTGACATGACCGCGGAATTGACCGACACGTACCAGTCGATGGCGTTGTTGCTGGAGTGCGAGCCGCCCCAGCGGGACGTGGCCTGGCTTCGAGCGGCGTTGCAGTGGGGCGTGACGCTCGAGTTCGCCACGATTCCCGCCTACCTGTACGCGTTGTGGTCGATCAAGGAACCGAACTCGGACCCGAACGTCGCGGACATGATCCTGGAGATCGTGATGGAGGAGATGTTGCACATGGCGCTCGCGTGCAACATGCTCAGCGCGATCGGCGGCGTCCCGAAAATGGCGGAAGCGGGTCTCGTCCCCGCGTACCCCACCGCGCTGCCCGGCGGCGTGAAGCCCGGTCTCGTGGTCAGCCTGTCCGGCATCGCCTCGACCAGCGGGTCCGACCAGGACGTCATCAAGGTGTTCATGGACCTCGAAGCGCCGGAGAAACCGCTGGCCAGGACGGCGGAGACGTTCCCGACGATCGGCAAGTTCTACGCCGCCATCCTCGAGGCGTTCAAGAAGCCGGAGAACTTCGCCGAGTTCGGCGCCCCCGGCCCGCAGTTGAACTCCGTCATCGCCGGTTTCGAACTGCCCGACATGACCACGACGAAGGACAACAAGAAGGTCGTCGACCTGACGAAGGTGGAGCGGGCCGTCAAATTGATCACGGAACAGGGAGAGGGCTCCGACGTCTCGCCGAACAGCGGTGGCGAACTCGCCCACTACTACCGCTTCGGTGAGATCTTCCACGGCCGGAAGCTGAAGCAGCACCCCGGTAAGAAGTGGAAGTTCGACGGCGATTCCTTCCCCCGGCCGGCGGTGCACCCGCTCGGCACCGTTCCCCGGGGTGGGTGGAACCGCTCGGCCGCGTCGGATTCCGTCAAGGCCAAGCTCGACGCGTTCAACACGACGTACCGGGAACTCCTGGTGAAGTTGGAACAGGTGTGGCAGACCGCGGACCCCAAGACGCCGTTCAAGGATTCCATCGTCGCCATGAAAGCGCTCGAAGGAAAAGCGCGGGAGCTCGTGACCATCGCGCTCCCGGCCGCCGAGAACCAGCCCGGCAGGAATTACGGCCCCGAATTCCGGCTCCCCGGCTGAGCTTGCCCGGCGCTGGGGTCGTCCCGGCCCCTACGGGTGCGTCACCGGGATGGACTGGGCGTGGTGGAAGACGTCGTGGGGGTCGAAGGTCTGCTTGGTCCGCACCAGCGAGGCGAAGTTGGTGTCGCCGTAGTAGAGCTGCCACCGGCTCGCCGCGGTGCCGGTGGGGTGCGCGGGCAGGTCGGTGTCGAGGTAGTTGACGAAGCAGCCGTCGGTGGCGATGCGGTCCGGGTCGTCGTTCGCGGCGGCCGGGACGCCGCCCGTCTCGGCGTAGACCTCGCGGTACGCCTCCCGCAGCCACTCGACGTGGGCGTCGTCCTCGGCGGGGCTGCCCCAGAACGACATGTACTGCAGCTTGATCACCGAGTCGCGGTGCGGGGTGGCGGTGGCGTCCTTGGCGACGCCGTTCACCCGGCCGCCGTAGGTGTCGAGGGAGACCCGTGCGCCTTCGGCGCCCCGGCCGGCGGTCGCGAACGTCCGGACCAGGGCGTCGACGTGGTGGTCGGTGAGGCGGCGGTGGTAGGCCGACTTGTAGTCGGCGCGGTGGTGCCAGGTGCCCTGGCCCAGCTCGTGGGTGGCGTTGAGCCAGGGCCGTGCCGGGTGGTGGTCGAGGCCGCGCGGGTGCGTGGCCGCCGACGACACCGTGAGGACGGAGCCGAGGAAGTCCTTCAGCGTCGCGCGGGCCCGGGAGAGGCTCTCGGGGGAGTCGTCGTCGATGGCGACCTGGGTGGTGAGGTTGATCGCCCGTTCGTGGGGGGTCAGCCGGGGGTGGACGCGGAACAGCGCGAACAGGTTGTTGGCGGCGTCCGCGTCGGGCGCGGAGTTGTGCGCGCACCAGTCGTCGAAACGGCGCAGCATCACGGCCAGCTCCGCGCCGTCCGAGCCGACCTGGTCCCACGGGATCGTGAGGTCGTGCAGCAGCACCTGTCGGGGCGCCCGGGGCAGCAGCTCGTCCGGCGGTGTCCGGTCGGTCGCGTGGGGGCCGCGCATCAGGTAGCGGGTGACCACCCCGAAGTTCCCGCCCCCGCCGCCGGTGTGCGCCCACCACAGGTCGCGGTCGGCGCCGGTGCTCTCACGGGTGACGACGCGCAGCTCGCCGTCCGCGGTGACCACCTCGACCCCGTGCAGGTGGTCGACCGTCAACCCGTCGCGGCGGGACAGCAGCCCGTACCCGCCGCCCACGATGTGCCCGCCCGCGCCGACCGTCGCGCACGACCCGCCCGGAATGGTCACACCCCAGCGGCGGTGCAGCTTCGCGTAGACGTCCCACAGGCCCTGACCCGCGCCGATCGCCACGCACCCCGTCACCGGATCGTGCTCGACCCCGTTCAGCAGGTTCAGGTCGACCACGGCGCGGACCGCCGAGTTGAACACGTGGTCCTCGTAGCAGTGCCCGCCGCTGCGAACGGCGAACCGCAGACCGCGCCCGGTCAGCTCGCGCACGCACTCCGCCACCTCGCCCGCGTCACGCGGCAGGAACACCTCGTCCGGCGCCCCCACCCAGCGCATGTTGTTGCCCTGGACCAGGTCGGGGTAGCGCACGTCGTGCCGGTCGATCCTCTGCACGGTCATGCGTCCATCCAATGCGGACCGACGGGGCACGCGCGGGTGGACCACGGGGGAGGACGGGCGAACCGTCCTCACGCTCCGCTTCCGGCGTCCGGCCTACGCCGCGCCGCCGGTGGTGGCGGCTTCGAGGAGGGCTTGGTCGCGGAGCTCCGCAACCCAGGCCCATGCGGCGCTCGGGTTGCGGAGGTAGAAGCGGTGGCGTGAATCGCCGTGCGCGACCGGTGTGAGGAGACCGAGCTCCCGCAAGGATCTGATCGGTCCCTGCAGGTTGCTGGTGGTGATGCCCAATCGGGAGGCCAGCGAGCTTAACGAAACGAAGCCGTCGTCGGCGGCCGCGATCGCGAGCATGACCTCGAGGCGGTAGCGCTGGCCGAACGCGGCCTGCGACCGATCCCGCAGGAGAACTCGATCCGGTGACGCCATATGGCCATCTTACGAGTTTTACGTTACGACTTGCTCGTAAGTTCGAGTCGAACCGGTGTTCGAGCCGGTACCGAAGGCAAGCAAGGGGCAGTCATGGGCAGTCGCTCGACGATCGAGTGGACCGAGGTCACGTGGAATCCCACGACGGGGTGCGACCGGATCTCGAAGGGCTGCGACAACTGCTACGCGCTCACTTTGGCGAAACGACTCAAGGCGATGGGGACCGAGAAGTACCAGAACGACGGCGATCCGCGTACGTCGGGTCCCGGGTTCGGCGTCACGCTGCACCCGGACACCCTGGACCAGCCCTATCGGTGGCGGACTCCGCGAGTGGTGTTCGTCAACTCCATGAGCGACCTCTTCCACGCTAAGGTGCCTCTCGACTTCGTGCGCAAAGTCTTCGCAGTCATGGCCGCCACCCCCCAGCACACCTACCAGGTGCTCACGAAGCGCTCAACGCGGCTGCGCAAACTGGCCGACAAGCTCGACTGGCCAACCAACGTGTGGATGGGGGTGAGCGTGGAGGACAGCGACCAACTCACCCGCGTCGACGACCTGCGCGCAGTGCCGGCCGCGGTGCGGTTCCTGTCCTGCGAACCGCTGCTGGGCCCGTTGGCCGAGTTGAACCTCGAGGGCATCGGCTGGGTCATCACCGGCGGCGAGTCGGGGCCGAATGCCCGTCCTGTGGACCCGCTCTGGGTCCGGCAGATTCGTGACGCCTGCCAGGAAGCCCGTGTTGCCTTCTTCCACAAGCAGTGGGGCGGTCGCACGCCGAAAGCCGGGGGGCGCGAACTGGACGGGCAGACGTGGGACCAGATGCCGCAGTTCGCGGAAGTCAGCTGAAGCGGCCGAGTCCTTGCCCCAGACTTGCCGGCCGGTGCTTCACGCCGGTCGGATGGTCTGGTTCTCGATCTTGTTCTTGCCCTTGAGGCGGGGTAGGGCCACACCTTGGTTCGCGAGCAGGTCCCATGCTGCTCGCAGGTGGGTCTCGCGCGCCAATCCGAGTGTGGTGCCGAAGATGTCCTTGGTGCGGTCTTGGACGTCGACGGGACCGTGCACGGCGAGCAACGTGGTGACGTTGCGGGCGATCATGCTGATCCACTCCTGGTTCCGCCTGGCCTCGGCGCGGGTGTTCTGCTCGTCTGTCATTCCCGTCGTCAGGGTTCCGCCGAAGAGGTCTTCCTGTTCAGCGAGGTGTGCTTGCGGTTGGGGCGATCGCTCGCTGATGAACTTCCGCCATGCCTCGTTGGCCTTGGACACCGCCCCGTTGAAGGCGTAGGGCGTGCCGCGGTACCGGTAGAACAAGATCAGCATGAAGAACGGTTCCTGCCCGGGCTGCCGGCGGATGGGGACACTGAAGGACCGGTACCCGGTGTCGGCCTCGATGCGTCTGCAGTACTCCTGGGCCACCACTTGGGCCGCGCGTGCGGAGGCGGTGCGTTCGCCCCGGTGACGCGCCTTCGCGCGGGAGTTCCGGAAGACGTCGCGCCACCACTCGTTGCCGAGGAAATCGTCGATCCTCGCCAGGGACGCGGTTGCGCTCTGAGGGCTGTTGGTAGTGCTCGCGGCAAGCTTGTCCCGCACCGGAAGCCAGTCGGCGTCCAGTACCGCGTCCAGGCCGTGGTTCCAGGTGCCCGTTTCGTCTCCGGCCAGCAGGCCCCCAATGCGCCACACCGACTGTAGGTTGAAGTTGAGCAGGACCTCGGTCGGCGGACGGGTCGGTCGCCGGAGCAAGCGGTCGGTCATCTCGGCGTAGGGCAGGCCCGTGCCGAACGGATCGAGGAAAGCCAGCAGGGGGCGGTCGTCCGCCACGGCCAGAACGCGATCGAGGTGTCCGCTGACGTCACCGGGTAGTACCTCGTAGTTCTTGCCCGCGACCTCCCGCTCCAGGGTCAGGCACAGGTTCTCGTAGTGGTGAGGGGCGCGCTCGACGAACACGCAGTGCAGCGTTCGCCCGAACGTCTGCACAGCAGTCGCGGTGCGCATTGCGAGGAGGGGTGACCCTTCGGCGCCGACCGACTGGCCGTCCTCGGGTTCGTAGCGACCGGGGCCGGCGAACCCGTCGAGGTACACCACCTGCCCTCCGGTGGCGCTGCTGCCGGTCTTGGAGGTGAACACGGGCAGGTACCGGTCCAGGATTCCGTGCTTGAGCACGGCCGCAGCCCGCTTCTCCTGGAAGAACTTCTCGTTCGCGGTCATCACACCTCCTCGTCGAGCGATCAGAACTACCACGTGGCGACGTCGATGTAATCCGATTGGCTCACAAAAATCCCCGAACGGACGAGTGAGCGAGCGGCACCGATGCGGAACGGAGCTTGAATTGTTCTATAGATCGTCCCCCTATGTGCCGTTCAGTCCCGTCGCCGGTGTGGGCTGCCCGGGCTGATGGTCATGCCGAGTGACGGCGCAGATGACGAGCGCGGGTCCAGCCCCTTCTGCGGTCAACCTCCTCGACTCAACCGTCAGGGCTGGTCGGGACACGTCTGCGCCGCTCGGGACGGCCCAGCGTTCTGCACGGAGCCAATCGGCAAACCGGGTTGGCCAGGAGAGGGTGAAGCCTGAGCGGTTCCGCATTAGCAGGCCCATCGTCACTCGCTCGGAGTCTTGCGCAACAGTTCGTGCGTATGTCGCGGCTGATAACAGTTCGAAAATCTTCCGGCCTGCTCCCGACAATGGTTATGGTGCAACTGGAGCGCCCGTGACCCCGAGGAGCCTTGCGATGCCGGTGAAAGGACGTGTGCCCTGGGCCATCGTGGAACACACGCTGGCCAAGCACGACATTTACCGGCGCTACCTCGAACGGTGGTTCCCCATCCTGATCGGAGGCTCCAACGCCTACCCGTCAGCCACCTACGCGGAGGGGTTCGCTGGTCCCGGGGTGTACGCCGATGGCGAGCCCGGATCACCGATCATCGCGCTGGAGGCGTATGTCAAGAAGGTGCCGACGACCAGGTCGTTGGCGAAGTTCCTCTTCATCGACGACGACCCACGCTGTGTGAGCATGCTGCGTGAGCAGTTGACCGAGCGCTTCCCGGAGCGTCCACGGCCGCTGGACCGCATGTGGGTGGACGTGGTCCAGGGCAAGTGCGGTGAGCTCCTCGAGCAGTACCTGACCGAGCGCGGCTGCTGGGGGCAGCCGATCCTGGCGGTGCTGGACTCGTGGGGCAACGCACCGGTGCCACATCCGTTGTTGAGGCGCCTGGCGCGCAATCCGGCCACCGAGGTCATCGTCACCTTCGGAACCCAGCACTTCGTCCGTTTCGTCGAGCAGTTGGGTGCCGATGCGGACGGCGTGTTCGGGGGAGACCAGCGATGGCGCCAGGTCAGGGGCCTGCCGGACGGGGAGGCGAAGCGACGACACCTGCTCGACTGCTATCGGAGGTCTCTCCACGACGCGGGGTTCCAGCACCTGCTGGACTTCGAGTTGATCGATCGACGCGGCGAGCCCTTGTACCTGGTTTTCGGCACCAACCACCCGCGTGGCGTGGAGAAGATGAAGGACACCTTGTGGGAGGTCGACCCGGTACAGGGCGTCGGGTTCCGCGATCCCCGTGATGAGCAGCACGAGACGCTGTTCGATGTCAACGAGCCCTTGTTGGCGCCTCTCGCGCGGCTGCTCGTGCCGGTTATCGAAGCCGGGGGCGAGGACGGGGTGGCGGTTCAGGACCTGAAGGACTTTGCACTGCGGGAGACGGTGTACCGAATGCAGCACGTCAGCCCAGCGCTGCAACCGCTGCTGGAGAAGGGCGTCATCCGCTCCGATCCGGTGAACCGGATCCGGACCCGTGGCCGCGTGTGGGCGAAGGCTGGTTGACAAGCTCTCCGGGCTGACACGCACCGGCGGCGCGGTCGGGTGGTCGCCGTGATGGGTTGGTGCGAGGGCTGGGGTGAGGCGAGGGTCGTTCACCTGTTTGCGCGCGGCGCTGTCGGGGCACCTGGGAGTGTGCTCCTACCTCGACCGGAGGTATGACGGTGTCTCCCTCCACAAGCAGCGACCACCTGTTGGCCGACCGTTACCGCCTCCTCGAACCGATCGGGCTCGGGGGCATGGCGGAAGTTCGCCGCGCCTGGGACACCACCCTGTGCCGGCACGTCGCGGTGAAGTTGTTCCAGCCAGGGTTCGACGAGGCGGCCGCACGGCGGTTCGACAACGAGGTCCGCACGCTGGCCTGCCTCTCCCACCCCGGGTTGGTGTCCGTCTACGACGCCGACACGCAGGCCGAGACGCCGTTCGTCGTGCTCCAGCTCGTCGAGGGGCAGACCCTGCGCGAGCTGATCGACCTGGGGCCGTTGTCGCTGGACCGGACGCGTCGGCTGGGCGCGGCCCTGGCCGACGCGCTCGCCTACGTCCACGCGCACGACCTCGTGCACCGGGACGTCAAGCCGTCCAACATCCTGCTCGACGCCGAGGGCAACGCCTACCTCGCCGACTTCGGCCTGGTCCACCTGACCGGCGCGACGCGGATGACGCGCACCGACCAGCTGGTCGGCACGGCCGCCTACCTCGCGCCCGAACAGGTGCTCGGCGGTGACGTCGACCACCCGGCCGACGTCTACGCGCTCGGGCTCGTCCTGCTGGAGTGCCTGACCGGCCGGCGCGAGTACACCGGCGGCGACGTGGAAGCGGCCGTGGCGCGGCTGCACCGCACGCCCGCGGTGCCCGACGACCTGCCGTCCGAGGTCGCGGGGCTGCTGTCGCGGATGACCGCCTCCGCGCCGGAGGAGCGGCCCACTGCAGAAGAGTGCACGCGGGTGCTGAGCGTGCTCGACGACGTGCCGGAACAGCGCAAACCGGACGGGTCGGTCAAGCCGGTGGCGCTGGTCAAGCCGCCGGACGAACCCACGCTGAAGCTCGCGCGCGGGTCCCGGTCGTCGTGGAAGACGCTGGTCGCCTCGGCGGGCGTGCTGGTCGGCGCGTTCGCCATCACGATGGCCGCGACCTCGGAGGAGCAGCCGGCGACGTCCGCGCCCCCGGCGTCGTCGACCCAGCAGGCGTCCGTCGAGCAGCCCGGTTCCTCCCCGGCGCCGCAGAACCCCGTCCAGCCGCAGTACCTGGGCACGCCGCAGACCCCGGACGCGGCCCAGGCGACGGCGACGCCGCAGGTCACGACGTCGGTGGAGACGACCGCGGCCGCGCCGGCCGGCGACGCGGGGGCCGGTGACACGGGAGCCGGCGACACCGCCGCGCCCGTCACCGGGCCGAACACCAGGACCACCACCGAGGCCGTCACGCCCACCACGACGCCCGCCGCGCCGACGTCGGAGCCGGTGGTCCCCACCCCGGAGCCCTCCGAGACCAACCCCGAGCCCGAAGAGCCCCCGACCGCGCCCACCGAGGAGAGCAACTGAGGGACGCCGGGGACGTCACGGTGCGGTGAACTCCAGGACCACCTGGGTCACCTGGTCCGGCTGGGCGTCGATCAGCTTGTAGGCCGAAGCCGCCTCCTCGACCGGCACGACGTGCGAGATCAGGGGGCGCAGGAGCAGGTGCCCCGACACGGCCAGGTCGATGACGGTGGTCGCGAGGCGCCCGCGGTCCCAGCGCGGGGACAGGGCGGCGGCCACGCCGGAGATCTGCGAGCACACCAGCGACACCCGGTTGTGGTGGAACTCCTCGCCGAGGAACAGCCCGCGCGCCTCGCCCTGGTAGAAGCCGCCGGCGACGACGCGGGCGTTGTAGGCGACGCTGCGGACGGCCTCGTGCAGGGCCTGGTGACTGCCGCTGACGTCGAGCGCGACGTCGGCGCCGCGGCCGTCGGTCAGCTCGCGGACCCGTTCGGCGACCCCGCCCGCCCCGGCGTCCAGCACCTCGTCCGCGCTGAGCGCGTGGGCCAGTTCCAGCCGGTGGGGGATGGTGTCCACGCCGATCACCCTGGCGCCGTTGCGCCTGGCCAGCTGGGCGACGATCTGCCCGACCACGCCGAGGCCGAACACGACGACGGTCTCGCCGACGTGGACGTCCGCGTCGAGCACCACGTTGAGGGCGACGGAGCCGATGTGGCTGAAGATGCCGAGCACCGGGTCTGCTCCCGGGTCGAGCACCCGCTGCGCCGCGTACGCCTCGTCCACGACGGTCGCCGACCGGTGGCCCCAGACGCCCCACACGACCTGTCCGGGGCGGACGGCGGTGACCTCGGGCCCTACCTCGACCACCTCGCCGACCTCCTCGTACCCGACCACGACGGGGTACTCGGCGGTGGGTCGTCCCGGCACGAACAGGCGGACATCGGGGTCCCACGTCTTGGTGAAGTGCGCGTTGGTGCCGCGGTACTGGGTCAGCTCGGTGCCCGCGGAGATCCCCGAGTACAGGGTGCGGACGCGCACGCCGGTCGCGGTCAGCGGGGGATCGGGCTCCTCTCCCAGCGAGACCGAGCCGGGGGCGTCGAAACGCACTACCGTTGCCATCCTTGCCCTCCGGGCTCGTGTGCGAGGACGTCCAGCAGGAGCGCCGCCGTCCAGCTGAAGTGGTCGGCCCCGAGGCCTTCGCCGGTCACCGGGTCGAAGTACTCGCGGAACCCGGCGTCGGCGACCAGGCGGATCATGTCGGACGCCAGGTGCTCGGCGTGGCGGGTCTCGCCCTGCCGCCGCAGCCCCGTCCACAGCAGCCAGTTCGTGTTCATCCACGTCGGCCCGCGCCAGTACCGGTGCGGGTCGGCGTCGGACGCGGTGAGGTCGTAGCTGGGCACACCGCGCACGGGCGGCGACCCCAGGCCGAACGCGGGCCCGGTCAACGTCGCCAGCAGCGCCTCGCGGCGTCGGGCGGGCAGGTCGGGCAGCAGCAGCGGGACCAGGCCGGAGACCGTCCGCTTGGGGAGGTGCCGGCCGGTGCGCGCGTCGAGCGCCACGTAGCAGCCCAACGCCGGGTCGAACAGCCGCGAGTGGATCTGGTGCGTCAGCTCGCGGGCCCGCTCGTCGTGCCTGCCGGGGTCGGCGCCGGTGCGGCGGGCGAGTTCCGCGAGCGCCTGCTCCGACCAGGCCAGCACGGCGCAGAACAGCGGGTCGACGGTGCAGAACGGCAGGCTGAGCAGGTCGTCGTCGGCGTAACCGCGGTTGCGGTACGCGGCCACGATCCCCATGTACCGCGCGTAGTCGTCGTCCGTGGGCCGGTGCCCGGCGTCGGCGTGGCGCAGGTCGCGGCGCAGGCCGGTGATGTCGTCGGCCAGGGCGGTGGCGGCCGCGCCGAGGGGTTCGTCCCAGAACGGGCTGTTGTCCAGGCCCGACTCCCACGGGTGCACGACGGCGACCAGCCCGGACGCCACCCGCCGCCGTTCGAACAGGTAGTCGTGGAAGCGCGCCAGCCGCGGGTAGAGCCGGTGGACCGCGGCGTCGGCGGCGTCGCCGGGGTGGCGGTCGGCGACGGCGAGGACGGCGCCGGCGTGCACGGGCGGCTGCACGAGCCCGGTGGTCGACACGCCCGCCGGCGGTCCCTGGCGCGGCAGCGGTCGCCAGAACGCCGGGCCGGGGAAGTAGGCGTCCTCGGGCACGGCGGGGTTGAACACGATCTGCGGCACGCGCCCGTCACGCCACTGCGCGCCGTGCAACGCGGTCAGCTCGGCGAACGCCCGCCGCGGGCTCAGGTGGGCCAGCCCGATGGCGATGAACGCGGAGTCCCAGCTCCACTGGTGCGGGTAGAGCGTGCCGGTCGGCACGGTCGCCGAGCCGCGCCAGTTCCGCAGCAGCGTCGCGGCGGCCTTCCGCCGCAGGTCGGCGATGTCGGGCGCGAGCGGCCCCAGGGTCGTCCCCGCCGTCACGCCGTCACCCGCCGGCCTGGCGGAGCAGGCTGACGGCGGCCGGCAGCGCGGACTCGGCCGGACCGGACAGGCTGCACGCGAAGCCCGCCCACCCCTGGTAGCCGGCCGCGTCGAGCGCCGCGAACGCGGCCCACCAGTCGACGTGGCCCGCACCGGGTTCGAGGCCGTTCGAGTCGGCCAGCTCCACGTGGCCGAGCCACGGGCCGGCGGCCAGCAGCGCGCCGGCCGGGTCGGCTTCCTCCACGTTCATGTGGAACGTGCCCGCGGCCACCCGCGCCGACGGCAGCCCCACCGCGCGGCACACGTCCGCCGCCTGGTCGAGCGTGTTGACGGGGCGGCCCTCGTAGCGGTTGACCGGCTGCAGGCAGATCGTCACGCCTTCCCGCGCGGCCCGCTCGGCGAGGCGGCGCAGGCCGTCCGACAACGTCTCGTAGTCCTCTGTGGACGAACGCGGGCACGGCACTGGCAGCAGTCGGCCGTCGGACACCGGCGCGACCACGACCTCCCCGCCCATCGCGGCGATCACGCCGAGGCGCGAGGACACCTGCCGGAGGGCGTCCGCACCCCGGTCGACGTCACCGAGCGGTATCCCGTCCAGGCACACGGAAGGCATGACGACACCGTGGCCGACCGCCCGCTTGAGCGCGCCGAGCCGGGCCTCGAACGCCTCGTCGCCCCGCGCGCGCAGCTCGATGCCGTCGAAGCCCGCCGACTGGGCGAACTCCCACTTCTCCTCGATCGACGCGCCCGGCAGAAGCTGCTCCTGGCAGGCGATCTTCCACTGCGGCATGACGGCCATTAATCCCGCGATCAGTCAAAACAACAATGCGGTATCCCGATCCCGGCGCGCGGTCGATCGCCGAACGCCTGCACACAGCCCGATGCGGACCCGAAGTCAGTACCGGGTTGGTGGTTGTCACGGGACAAAACCGGGTGTTCAGTGGCGCCACCGAACACCCGGCGCTGGCCCGTGAGAGGACGCGGTCCACCTGGAAGGGAGCAACCATGACCGGACGAGGACTGCGCGCGCTCGCCGCCGCGGTGCCTGTCGCCCTGGTGCTGGCGGCCTGCGGGAGCGGCGATTCCGGTGGGGGAGCTGACGGACCGCTCGTCTTCTGGACCATTGAGGACACCGCCGACCGCGTGCAGGCGCAGGAACGCCTCCTGGCGCGGTTCACCGAGCGGACCGGCATCGAGACCAAGCTCGTCGCGGTCGCCGAGAACCAGCTCACGACCGTGCTCACGTCCGCCGCCGCGTCCGGCGAGCTGCCCGACGTGATCGGCTCGATCTCGCTGCCGATCATGAGCCAGCTGCGCACGGACGACCTGCTGGACACCGACGCCGCCCAGCAGGTCGTCGACCGCCTCGGCGCCGACACGTTCGCCGAGCAGTCGTTGGAGCTGACCCGCGAGGGCGACACCCAGCTGGTGGTGCCCAGCGACGGCTGGGCCCAGCTCCTCTTCTACCGCAAGGACTTGTTCGCCCAGGCCGGGCTGCAGCCGCCGACCTCGTACGACGCGATCCGGCAGGCCGCCGAACGGCTCGACCAGGGCGACGTCGCGGGCATCACGGCCAGTACCACGCCCGCCGACGTGTTCACGCACCAGACGTTCGAGCACCTCGCCCTGGCCAACGGCTGCGAACTCGTCGGCGACGACGGCCAGGTGGCCCTGCACAGTTCCGGGTGCGTCGCGGCGTTCCAGTTCTACACCGACCTGATCACCCGCCACTCCGTCGCGGGCAACCAGGACGTCGACACCACGCGGGCGACGTACTTCGCGGGTCGGTCGGCGATGGTGGTGTGGTCGTCCTACCTGCTCGACGAGCTGGCGGGCCTGCGCAAGGACGCCCTGCCGACGTGCGCGGAGTGCCAGGCGGACCCGGCGTTCCTGGCGCGCAACACCGGCGTGGTCGCGGCGCTCGCCGGACCGGACGGCGGCGAGCCGACCACGTTCGGCGAGACGGCGTCGTTCGCGGTGCTGAAGGACGCCGCCACCGACAACGCCGAGAAGCTGGTCGAGCACCTGATGAGCGACGGGTACCGCGACTGGCTCGCCATCGCGCCCGAGGGCAAGGTGCCGGTCCGCTCGGGCACGAAGGACAACCCGCGGGAGTACGCCGAGGCGTGGCGCGGGCTCGACGTCGGCGTGGACACCAAGGCCCCGCTGTCGAAGTTCTACGACGAGGAGACGCTTCGCGTCGTCCAGGACAGCCCGAAGAGCTTCAGCCGCTGGGGCTTCCGCCAGGGCAAGGCCGAGCTGGCGGGCGCCGTCGCCGGGCAGCTCGTCGTGCCCAAGGCGTTGGCCGAGGCCGTCAACGGCTCCGGTGACGCGCCGGCCGCCGCCCGCAAGGCGAGCGAGCAGGCCGCCACCATCGCCGACGAACTCGGCAAGTAGGACGCCGGCACGTGGACTCGTCGGTCGACGTCACGCCGCGGCGCGGGCGCACGCTGAAGCAGCACGACGCGCGCACCGGGTTGCTGCTGCTCACCCCGACCCTGGTGATCGTGCTCGCGGTCGTGCTCGTGCCGCTGGCGTGGTCGGTGCTCATCGCGTTCCAGCGGGTGCGGCTGATCGACGTCGGCCGCACCGGGCTGTTCGAGAAGCTGACGCTCGACAACTTCGCCCGGGTGTTCGGCTCGGACGTGCTGTGGGAGAGCCTGCGCACCACGGTCGCCTACACCGCCGGCTCGACGTTCCTCGCGATCCTGCTGGGGCTGGTCGCGGCGCTGGCGGTGCGCAGGCCGTTCCCCGGCCGGTCGTTCGTGCGCGCCGCGATGTTGATCCCCTACGTCGCGCCGGTCGTCGCGGTCACGTTCGTCTGGCGGGTGCTGCTCAACCCGGAGTTCGGCATCGTCAACAGCTGGGGCCGGGAGCTGTTCGGCTGGGACGACCCGATCGCGTTCCTCTCGCAGGCGCGCGGGGTGGTCACGCTGTTCGGCCTGGACGTCCCCGTGCCGACCGCGCTGCTGACCGTGATCGCGTTCGAGGGCTGGCGATATTTCCCGTTCGCGTTCCTGTTCCTGCTGGCCCGGCTGTCGGCGCTGCCCGGCGACCTGGAAGAGGCGGCGACCGTGGACGGGGCGACGCCGACGCAGCGGTTTCGGCACATCGTGCTGCCGCAGCTGATGCCGGTCATCGCCGTGCTCGTGGTGCTGCGGACCATCTGGACGTTCAACGAGTTCGACGACATCTTCCTGCTGACGGGCGGGGCGGCGGGCACGGAGGTGGTGAGCGTGCGGGTCTACGAGCTGCTCACCGTGCAGCGGAACGTCGGCGCCGCCGCGGCCCAGTCCGTGCTGCTGGCCGCCGTGCTGGTGGTGCTGGTCGGCGCGTACCTGTGGTTGCTGCGGCGACGGGAAGGGGCCAAGCCGTGACCGCGCCTCGACGGCCGTGGACGCGTGACCGGGTGGAACGGGCGGTGTTCGCCGTCCTGCGCCCGCTGGTGGTCGTGTTCTTCCTGGCCGCCACGCTGCTGCCGTTCTACTACATGCTGATGCTGTCGCTGCGTCCGATCGAGGACCTGTTGCGGCGCCCCGATTCGCTGCTCGTGGACCTGGGCGACCTCACCTTCTCCACGTACGCCGCCGTGCTGCGGCCGGTCGCGGACGGCGGGCAGGGCTTCCTCAGCCTGCTCGGCAACAGCGCCGTCGTCGCGTCCGCGTCGGTGGTGGTGGCGCTCGTGATCGCCGTCCCCGGCGCGTATGCGGTGAGCCGGCTGGAGTTCTTCGGCCGGCGTCAGGTCAGCTCGCTGTTCCTCGTCGTGTACCTGTTCCCGAGCATCGTGCTGGCGATCCCGCTGTTCGTCATGCTCACCCGCATGCAGCTGCGGGGCTCGCTGGTCGGCCTCGTGCTCGTCTACATCGCCCAGACCGTGCCGGTCGCCATCTACATGCTGAAGAACTACTTCGAGACCATCCCGCGGAGCGTCGAGGAGGCCGGTCTGGTCGACGGGCTGAGCCGGGTCGGCGTCATCCGCCGGATCAGCCTGCCGCTGGCGATGCCGTCGGTCATCGCGACCGGGATCTTCGTGTTCATGATCGCGTGGAACGAGTTCCTGTTCGCGCTGCTGTTCCTGGTCGAGCGGCGGGACCGGTGGACCGTGTCGCTGGGGCTGGCGCAGCTGTCGGGCAGCATCGAGATCTCCACGACCGTGCTCATGGCCGGGTCGGTCGTCATCACGCTGCCGATCGTGCTGCTGTTCTTCCTGACCGAGCGGCTGCTCTCCCAAGGGCTGACCAGCGGCGCGGAGAAGGGCTAGGCCGCGCGGATGGCGTTCACGGCATCACCCGGCGAGATCCTCCTCCTCATCCGGTCCGGGCGGGTGAGGACGCGCCGCGACCTGCAGGAGCTCACCGGGCTGTCCCGCTCGACGGTGGCGCTGCGGCTCAGCCAGCTCATCGCCGCCGGCTACATCCGGGCGGTCGAGCAGCGGCGCGGCACGGCGGGCAGGCCGGCCGAGGTGCTGTCGTTCGAGGAGGCGGACAAGCTCGTGCTGGCCGCCGACGTCGGCGCCACGCACGCGCGGTTCGCGTTGACCGACGCGGGCGGGCGGATGCTCGCCGAGCGCACCGAGGACCTGCTCGTCGGCCAGGCGCCCGACGTGGTGCTGAAGACCGTCGTCCGGCGGTTCCGGGACCTGCTCAAGGACGCCGGCCGCGACCGGGCACAGCTCGCGGGCATCGGCGTCGGCCTGCCCGCCCCGGTCGACTTCCGCACCGGGCGGCCGGTCGAGCCGCCGATCATGCCCGGCTGGCACGGGGTCGCGGTGGCGAAGACGCTGTCCGACGCCCTGGGCTGCCCGGCGTTCGTGGACAACGACGCCAACCTGCTCGGCCTGGGCGAGGCCCGCGAGCGCTACCCCGACGTCGACAACCTGCTCTTCGTGAAGGTCGGCACCGGCATCGGCGCGGGCGTCATCCTCGGCGGACGGCCCGAACGCGGCGCCACCGGCCAGGGCGGCGACATCGGGCACATCCGGATCGCCCGGCCGGTCGACGGCGCGCGGTGCCGGTGCGGCGCCACCGGCTGCCTCGCCGCGCACGCGAGCGGTGCGGCGCTGGCCCGTCAGCTCACCGAGCGCGGCATCCACGCCCGGACCAGCCGTGACGTCGTCCGCCTCGTCGAGGAGGGCAACGAGGACGCGATCACGCTCGTCCGGGACGCGGGCCGGCTGCTGGGCGAGGTGCTGGCGACGGCGGTCGCGCTGCTCAACCCGACCGTCGTGGTGATCGGCGGCGACCTCGCCCTCACCCGCGAGCACCTGCTGGTGGGCGTGCGCGAACGGCTGTACGAGCGAACCGTGCCGGTGCTGACCAGCAGTCTGGCCGTGGTCGAGTGCGGCCTCGGCGACCGCGCCGGCGTGCACGGCGCCCGGCACATGGTGATCGACCAGGTGTTCTCGGCCGAGGCGGTGGACGCCCGGCTCGTCCCCGAACCGGTGCGTGACGCCTGACCGCGCGAGCGGTTCCGACCCGCCCGGCCTCGACGACTTCCGACTCCGACGACCCCTGCCTGACCCCTGTTGACCGCTGCCTGACCGTGTCTGACTTCTGTTTGACGACTCGTGCCTCACGACCGGGCGATTCCCCGAAGGAGAGCGATGCCTGCCGACGACCCCGCCATCACGCGGACCACCTGCGCCGGACGACCGGCGTGGCTGCTGCGGACCTCGCGCAACGCGATGCTGCTGTCCGTCGCCGACGACGGCGCGCTCCGGCTCGACCACTGGGGCGATGACGGCGGCGGCGTCGGGGACGGCCTGTCGGGCGACGCGTACCTCCCGCACACACCGTGGAACCGGGCATCGCAGGCGCACTTCCTGGACGGCGTCCCGCTCGCCGCCTCGACCTACGGCGATCGCGCGTTCAAGGAGCCGGGACTGGTGGTGCAGCGCCAGGACGGCTCGTCGGTGTCCCGCCTGACCTGGCGCGACGACCGGATCGAGGACGACGTCCTGGTGCTCGTCTTCGACGACGACGCCACGGGCCTCGTGGTCGAGCACCGGTTCGCCGTGCTCGCCGAGCACGGCATCGTCGTGCGTGACGCGCGCGTGTGCAACCGGGGGCCGGACCCGCTGCGCGTGGAACGGGTCGCGAGCGCCGTGCTGGGCCTGCCGCCGGCGCGCTACGAGTCGTGGACGCTGCACGGCCGGTGGGGCGACGAGTACCAGCTCACGCGGCGCGCGCTGCCGCCGGGCAAGGTGGTGCTGGACAGCCGACGCGGGTTCACCAGCCACGAGGCCAACCCCTGGTTCGCCGTCACCCGTGCGGGCGAGGACGGCCCGGTGTGGTTCGGGGCCCTGGCGTGGAGCGGCAACTGGTCGATCGTGCTGGAGACCGAGCGCAACGACGCGCTGCACGTGGTCGCGGGCCTCCACCCGTTCGACTCCGCCTGGCACCTCGACCCCGGCGAGGACTTCCGGACCCCGTCCCTGGCGTGCGGCTACACCGACGACGGCCTGGACGGCGCGGCGCGCCTGCTGCACCGCTACCAGCGGGACCACGTGCTGCCCGCCCGGCACCGCACCACGCCGCCGCCGGTGCACTACAACACCTGGCTGGCCACCGCCTTCGACGTGGAGGTGGAGCACCAGGTCGCGCTCGCCGGCCACGCGGCCGAACTCGGCGTCGAGCTGTTCGTCGTGGACGACGGCTGGTTCGGCGCGCGCAACGACGACCACGCCGGGCTGGGCGACTGGGTCGTCGACCCGGCGAAGTTCCCCCGCGGCCTGACGCAGCTCGTCGACGAGGTGCACCGGCTGGGCATGGGGTTCGGGATCTGGCTGGAGCCCGAGATGGTCAACCCGGACAGCGACCTGTACCGGGCCCACCCCGACTGGGTGCTGCACCTCCCCGATCGGGAGCCGACCCTGTCGCGCAACCAGCTCGTGCTGAACTTCGCCCGGGAGGACGTGCGCGAGGGCGTCCTGGCGAAGCTGCGCGCGCTGCTGGCCGAGCACCGGATCGACTTCGTGAAGTGGGACCACAACCGCCCGTACACCGAGGTCGGCTGGCCCCGGGCGGCCCCGGAACGGCGACGCGAGGTGTGGGTGCGCCACGTCCGGGGCGTGTACGAGGTCATCGGGCGGCTGCGCGCCGAGTTCCCCGACCTGATGATCGAGACGTGCGCGGGCGGCGGCGGCCGGGTCGATCTGGGCATCCTCGGCCTGGCCGACGTGGCGCAGGTCAGCGACAACACCGACCCCGGCGACCGGCTGCGCATGCAGCACGGCTTCAGCCGCGCCTACGCGCCGCGCGCGATGGTCGGCTGGGTCGCCGACGCGCCGGAACCGACCACCGGGCGCACCAGCCCGCTGGAGTTCCGCTTCCACGTCGCCATGCAGGGCGTGCTGGGCATCTCCGGCGACATCGCGGGGTGGGGCGAGGACGACCGGAAGCAGGCCCGTGAGCTGATCGCCGAGTACAAGCGGCTGCGGCCGGTGATCCAGGACGGCGACCAGCACTGGCTGGTCCCGCCGAGCGACACCGAGCCGTGCGCCGTGCAGTACGTCTCCCGCGACCGCCGGGAGGCGGTGGTGTTCGTCTACCAGGTGCGCGGCGTCGCCGGCGAGGGGCCGCGCCGGATCAGGCTGCGCGGGCTGGACGCCGACCGGCGCTACCGGCGCGACAGCGACGGGCTGGTCACCACCGGGGCCGTCCTGATGGGCGTCGGCCTGTCCTCGGCGTTCCCGCCACCGCCGCCGCCGCGGCACACCGAGGACTGGCGCAGCCGGGTCGAGCTGTGGCAGGCCGTGGACGGGGAGGTAGCCCGGTGAGGGTGGCGTTGATCGGCGCCGGCTACATCGCCGGACGGCACGCGGCGGCGTTGACGGGGCTCGGCGCCGAGGTCGTCGGCCACGTCGGCCGCACGGGGGTCGAGGAGGCCGCCGCACGCTGGGGCGGCCGCCCGTACCGGACCACGGCCGACCTCCTGGCCCGGGAGGACGTCGACGCGGCGTGGATCTGCGTGCCGCCCGCCGCCCACGGCGACATCGAGCACACCCTCATCGAGCACGGCGTGCCGTTCTACGTCGAGAAGCCGATCGGCGTGGACCTCGACGTGCCGCGCCGCGTCGCCGCCGGGGTCCGCGACCGCGGGCTGATCGCCGGCGCGGGCTACTACTGGCGCGGCATGGACGTCGTGCCCGACCTGCGCCGGATGCTCGCGGAGACGCCCCCGCACCTGGTGCGGGCGGCCTGGCACGGCCTCGTCCCGCCCGTCCCGTGGTGGCGGGTGGAGGCGAAGAGCGGGGGACAGGTGGTCGAGCAGGCCACCCACCTGTACGACCTGGCGCGGTTCCTGCTGGGCGAGGCGGACGTGCTCCACGCCGTCGCCCGGCACGTGCCGCTCGCCCCCTACCCGGACCTCGACGTGGCCGCGGTCAGCGCCGCCACCCTCGCGTTCGACTCGGGGCCGTTGGCCGTGTTCACCGCGACGTGCGTGCTGCACGCCACCGTGGACGCGGGCATCGAGTTCCACTGCGAAGGCCGGAAGCTGACGTTGACGAACAAGGTCCTGCGGCGCGAGGACGCCGACGGCAGCCACGAGGCGCCCGTCGGCCGCGACCCGCTCGTGATCGCCGACGAGCGGTTCCTGGCCGCGGTCGGCAGCGGGGACCCGAGCCTCCTGGTGTGCGACTACGCCGACGCCCTCCGCACGCAGGAGCTGTGCTGCCGGGTGAGAGAGACGGCCGATCGGGTGCCATTCTGATCACGCACGGTGAATGCCGTGCGACGCCCACACGACAACGGTCACCATTTTCTGATCCCGATTTGGACATTCTTCGCCGCGTTCCCGGCACGCGTGTCTTCGCCGGCGGATCACCTCGAAGTGTGACGGCGACCTCGTCGTCGCAGGTAGGGCCGATTCGGGTCCGGTGACGTCGGGTGCCGCCGAAAATGCGCTCGTGTGCGCGAGTGGTTTGTTCGGCAGACTAGCTATCCAGGTATTGTGGTTTGCTCGGCACCGGCTCGACTGGCAAGCGTCACACGGTCGTGCTGATCACTCGGTGTGCACGATCAGGACGTGGACGGGGTCGACGGATGGGTGAACCGCGAGGTTCGGAGGTGCGGCTCCGCGTGCTGGAGGCCGTCACCGACAGCGCGCTGCGCGACCTCGACCTGGACAAGCTCTTCGACGTGCTGCTGTGGCAGGTGCACGACCTGCTGGCGGTCGACACCGTCACCGTCCTGCTGACCGACGCCGCCGGCACCCAGCTCGTGGCCAAGGCGACCGTGGGTCTGGAGGAAGAGGTCTTCCAGGGCGTCCGGGTGCCGGTCGGGGCGGGTTTCGCCGGACGGGTGGCCGAGCGCCGGGAAGCCGTCCGCCTCGACCACGTGGACGCGTCGACGGTGGTCAACCCCCTGCTGTGGGAACGCGGCCTGCGGGTCCTGTTGGGTGTGCCGATGGTGGCCCAGGGCCACCTGACCGGCGTGCTGCACGTCGGCAGCACCACGGAGCGGCAGTTCACGGACGACGAGGTCGACCTGCTGCGGCTGGTCGCCGACCGGCTCGCGATGGCCGCGCACATGCACCGGTCGCGGTCCGCGCGCGCCGCCGCCGCGATGCTCCAGGACAGCCTCCTGCCCGGCACCCTGCCCGCCACCGAGGGCTGGGAGCTGGCCGCGCGCTACGTCCCCGGCACCGACAGCGGTGTCGGCGGCGACTGGTACGACGTGTTCAGCCTCCCCGGCGGGCGCATCGGGCTCGTGATCGGCGACGTCGTGGGCAGCGGGCTGCCCGCCGCCGTCGTCATGGGACGCCTGCGCAGCGCCCTGCGCGCGTACGCCCTGGAGTTCGCGGACCCCGCCGTGGTGCTCGGCAAGCTCGACCGCAAGGCCAGTCACTTCGAGGACCACACCATGGCCACCGTCGCCTACGCGGTGGTCGACACGGCGGCGGGCCACCTCGACCTCGCCCTGGCCGGCCACCTGCCGCCCCTCGTCGCCGAACCGGGGCGGCCGACCCGGTTCGCGGACGCCCCGGTCGGCCCGCCCGTCGGCTACAACCTGGCCGTCACGGGCCGGTGCAGCGTCCGGCTCGACGTGCGGCCGGGCGCGGTGGTCGTCCTGTACACCGACGGCCTGGTGGAGCGGCGCGGGGAGGACCTGGACGACCGGTTGCGGGAGCTGCGGGAGTCCGTGGCCCCGGCGACGCCGGAAGCGGTGTGCGTCCGGATCATGAACGTGCTGGTCGGCGACCGGCCCGCCACCGACGACATCGCGCTGCTGGCGGTCCGGCACACCGTCGACGCCTGAGCCGGACCCGACCTCGCGGGTGGGTTCGACGGGCGACCGGCGGGTACCACCTGCCCGTGGACGACTTCCTGGGCATCTACCTCAAGGACCAGCTCGCGATGGGCGTGTTGTGGCGCGAGTTGGCGCGACGTGCCCAGCGCAACAACCGCGGCACCGAACTCGGCCGGGTGCTCGCCGGGGTCGCGATCGGGATCGCGGAGGACGTCGGGACGTTCCGCTCGATCATGCGCCGGGTCGGCGTGCGCACCGACCCGGTCAAGACGGGCGCGGCCGTCTTCGCCGAACGCGTGGGACGGCTGAAGCGGAACGGCCGGCTGACGTCGTACTCGCCGCTGAGCCGGTTCGAGGAGCTGGAGTTCCTGGCGATGGGCATCGACGGGAAGAAGCAGCTCTGGACGACCCTGCGCGACCAGGCCGGGCTGAAGGACCGCCTGCCCGACGTCGACTTCGACCACCTGATCGAGCGAGCCGCGCGCCAACGCGCGGACCTCGAACCGTTCCGGGCCCGTGCCGGGGCGGAGGCGTTCCTCGCGGCGCCGTCCGGCTGACCGCCGTTCCCGCCGCCCGTTTCCGCCGACCGCCGTTCCGCACGCATTGAGGCGGTTCGGGGGGTCGGCGCAGGGTAACCGGGGCGCATGGTCATACGTCGGACATTGCACGCCGCCGAGTCGGCCCGCGCCGTCGACGCCGAGGCCGGCGCGGTCGCGCGGGCGGTGCGACGGGTGCTGGGACGAGGCCGGGCGGACCGGTTGCTGCGGGCGCGGTCGGGTCGCGCGGGCGGTG